>JAOAPP010000277.1 GCA_025462985.1 Bryobacterales bacterium
TTCGCACTGGACGGTCAGTGTTGCAGGCGGGCTGACACAGGCAACTTCTTCCGGAAGTTATCGGATCCCGTTTTACACCAGCGTGAACCAGCCACCCATCTATGTGGTGGGACAGTATAACCAGTCAAACCTGCTTCCTTATTTTCAAGCGACGGCGACCCGGAACGTGCGGCACACTACGGTGGGCCTCAGCGGCGGCGAGGCGGTCGGTCCAGGCAATGGTTTTTATCTTGCCTCGAGAGTGCTGAATGTCAACGGGTACTGGAGATATGAGATGCGGAGATCCAGCTTGAGCGCCACCGGTTATTTCTCGCGGCTGTCGAGCGTGGCGAACGCAGTGCAGGGAAACGAATTCACCGTTGGGCTCGGTGGCGGGTACGCATACAACCTGATCCGGCATCTGGGCCTGAATGTACGGTACGATTACATCCAATACAGCACTGCCGGCACCTTTCATGTTCCGGTGGATAACCGGATTAGCATAGGCGTCTACTTCACTTCAAAGGACGTCCCGCTCAGCTGGCACTAGAGGCTACTGAACTCGACCGGTTGCGCTGAGCACCTGTTGCAGCCGGTCGGCGAAGTTGACGCCCGATTCCGTTTGCAGCATTCTGCGTTTCACCTCAAGGACCGAGTCGAGCTCATGCACAAGGCGCAGAAGGCTTTTCACGTTGGACTCGATCAGCTTTGCTCCGGCCGGGACTTCCAAGTCGGGCAGATAGTGACTGTCGACGCCGAAATCGATTCGCAGATCCTCCTGCTCGCCGGCCGCTTCGTGTGTGCCGTTGTCAAAGGCTGGCCCGAAACAGGAAAGCAGGACGCGGGTGGGCGCAAGCTTCCAGTCGCCATCATAGATCCACAGATCCCACCAGCTTTCAAGCTCGAACGCAACATCGTCGCCGCTGTAATCGCCAAGCAAACCAACAACATCGTCCACATCCACAGGCCCGTTCACGGGGGTTTCGAGCAACGGGGGTTCAGTAGTATCGACGCCCAGAATAGACAGGATTGATTGCGGCTGCTCTCGTTGGGAGAAAGGGAAATGGCGCAGCATCTTCTCAAACTGGCGAGTGCGTTCGGCTCGCCCGTTCCGATTGAGCCAGATGGACAGAAAGAGTTGATCCGTCACACTTTCATTATCCTTCGGGCATTATCCTTCGGGTCGGGGTGCGTCGCTGTTGAGACAATTTCGCCCCGGAATGTTTCAACTCCTGGGATAATGGAGGTTCCCCGAGTTTTTCATGATTACGGACCTCGTGCAAATCAAGCGATTAGGAGAAAGACAGCGCGAGGAGAACCAACGGTTTCGCGGCTGGCTGAAGCGACACAATTTCGTTGAGCGGCGGTTCAAAGCGATCGCACAGGAGACGGAGGACGCGATTGACTGCACGGCGTGCGCCAACTGCTGCCGGGTGGCGACAACTCAGGTCAGCGACCGGGATGTGGAGCGTCTGGCCCGGCACTTCGGCATGAGCGTGGCTGCATTCCAGCGTGAGTACACCGTTGAAACCCCGGACGAGGGGAGGATTCTGAAGCGCACCGAGAACGGATGCGTATTCCTGCAAGACAATCTTTGTTCGGTTTATGAGGCGCGTCCGCAAACCTGCGAGCTTTTTCCGCACCTAGTGAAAGGGGCGGGTTCGCTATTGAGCCGCATGTGGCACATGGCCGATCGCGCGGTGTACTGCCCCATCGTTTATAACGCCCTCGAGGAGTTCAAAGTGGAGAGCAAGTTCAAAAAATGACATTGCTGATTCCTTTTCTCATCATTTGCCTCTTCGGCTCCGTTGCCTGGGCAGTCTTTCAGTGGGGCGAAGCCCGACGCTGGCGGTATGCCGCGGCCGAAGCCCGGGAGCAGAACGAAGACCAGCGACTGCAGTTGGACGAGGCAAAGCAAGCGGCGCTCGAAAGCAGGATCGAGAGTGAGAAGAGCCGCGAAGTGGCGGAAGTGCAACTGCGGCTGCTGACGCAGACGCAAAAGCAGTTGGAAGAGCGCTTTCGTGCTCTGGCATCGGACGCGCTGCACAGCAACAGCCAGCTTTTCCTGGATAGAAGCAAGGAGCAACTTCAGCACCTGGTGGAGCCGGTGGGGGAATCGTTAAAACGGTTCGAACAACAGGTGAAGGCGATAGAAGTATCGAGAGTCGGCGCTTATGAAGGCCTCACTGCCCAGGTGGGGGCACTGACTCAATTGCAGGAGCGGGTTCGCCAGTCGACGGATCAGCTGAAGACTGCCTTGCGATCTCCGATACAGCGGGGCCGCTGGGGAGAGATGCAGCTTCGCCGGGTAGTGGAGCTAGCCGGCATGCTGGAGTACTGCGACTTTGCCGAGCAGGAGACCTTTTTCGGCGAAAAGACGCAGCGGCCGGATCTGGTGGTCAGGCTCCCAAACCATTGCAAGGTGGTGGTGGATTCCAAGGTCTCGCTGGAAGCTTACTTACGCGCGATCGAGGCCCAGGAAGAGGCCGAGCGTACTCGCTGCCTTGTAGACCACGCACGCCAGGTGAGAACGCACGTCAAGTCCCTGGGCGAGAAGGCCTACTGGCAGCAACTTCCCTGCTCTCCTGAGTTTGTGGTCGCGTTTTTGCCGCTGGAGTCGCTCTTCAGCGCGGCATTGGAACACGATGCCGGACTGCTGGATTTCGGCGTGGAGCGGCGGGTAATGCTTGCGACGCCCACGACCTTGATCACTCTCCTGCTCACCGTTGCGCATGGCTGGCGTCAGCAGGCCATTGTTGAAAACGTTGACAAGATCCGGGAGACGGGCCGCGACTTGTACAAGCGGCTGCTAACCGCGCATGAGCACTTCGGCCGGTTGGGCGATGCGATTGAGAAGACGGTCGCGACCTACAATCAAACGGTCGGATCGATGGAACGGAACGTGCTTCCTTCGGCGCGTAAGTTCAAGGAACTGCATCCCGCAAACACGCCCGACCTGGAAGAGGTAGGGACCATTGAAATGCCCCGCCGTCTTGACGGCTCGAAGTGGCTGGTCAATAGCTAAGCCGTTCGGTGATACTGACCGGAGCGGCGAGCCGGAAGCTGAGCTTGGTTTCGCTGGCGAGGACAACGGGTTTGCCGCGGGTCAGCAATACGTCGCCGGCGCCTGCAGCGCCGCCTACACCGGCGCCGATCCCGGCGCCCTTTCCGCCTCCGGCGATCGCTCCAATGATCGCGCCCAAGGCCGCTCCCCCGCCGACTTTAGCAGCATCTTTGCCGGTACCCTTCGCGCCTT
>JAOAPP010000344.1 GCA_025462985.1 Bryobacterales bacterium
GCCAGCCACCCGAAGAAGGGCTCAGCGACCAGCGCGACGTAAAACGCCGTGACTGGAACGACCGGGATCGAGATGAGGATGGTGAAGATGACGGTGCGGATGGACATGGTGGCCTCCCTGATGAGGAGGTCACCATACACCCAAGAAATTTGGAAGTGCAAGCCCTATTTCCAAAATAATTTGGAAACAACTTGCGCGGGAGTATTTACGTCTTGGAATATTTACGGTTAAACCGTGTTTCTTAGATCACCTACATGACATATTTGCTTTTTCACAAGTCTATGAATAGGCTTCGGAAACGTGGTTTTTCTGAACGAATAAAGAACGATTGGTCCGTGGGGGAGTTTGGAATGTGTGAAAGTTGGCACCGTCGGCATGCAGTTCAGATCGCCGCCCAGCTCCCCGAGAACCCCGAGGATGCTCTGATTGTTCTGGATCTTGCCAAGAGCTTAGTCGAAGGCTTCCTAAAGGATCAGCCGCGTCCTTTAGAGCGCGATGCGGACATCGTCGCTTTCCCAGCCTCAGCGAACTCGCGCTGACGCCGTACCGATAAGCCATTCTCGTTACCCAAGAAAAGCCAATCGAGGGTAATGTCAGGAATCTTCCGGACCAGAAGGAGCGCGACCTCCTTCGACAGCGGCATGCCGCGCTCAAAATTGTTCCAGCGCTTCGGCTCGATATCGATCCACGCCGAAAAGGCAGTCTGACTTTCCCCTGATACCACCGTCCTGAGAAGTCTCAGCCGCTCGGCTATTGCCTCGTTGGAATCTGCCCGTCCGCTTGCCATGGCGGATAGATTGCCGGTTTCCAAGAATTTTCGCCAAGAAATTGATTTGGGGCTTGCATCTCCAAGCTTTTTGGAGATATTGGCAGTATGGCTTTGCATCAGGAACTCCGTACTACGTCTGATGTCATCGATGAACTCGGTGGCAACCATGCTGTTGCGGCAATGACAAACCGCAACGCGAAGGCTGTCTCTATGTGGCGCACGCTCGGGAAGTTTCCCTGGCACACGCAGATGACTATCACCGAAGAATTACGGAAGCGCAAGAAGGCCGCTCCAGGAGCTCTATGGGGCATGACGAAGCAGAGCGAGGCCGCCTCGTGATCTATCTTGCGCTTCTACCGAATCCCTTCATGCATCCTGCTGCAAATCATTCCGGCGCAGCAGTGCAGGCCGCTGGGACAACTTGCCCCCCTGGCCCAGCGGCCGATCTTTCCTACGCTGAGGAGCTTGCCGAGCTCGAGCGGCTGATCGCCATCAACAACGCATCATGCTCCGACGACGTGCCGCTGTTCCTGAGGTCCGCATGAGCAAGTTCCTGACCAACCGCGATGTCGAATATGCGATTAAGCAGCGCGAGCGCGGCGTGACCTGGCGTGAGATCGGCGCCCGCCTGGCGATCCTGAAACAACGCGGCGTGGCCTATCAGGGCACATCGATCATGCGGGCCGTGCGGCCGTTCATGGAGGATGCATGACGCGCCAGCACCTGACAAAATCCGATCTCGAGGACCTTCACGCGGTCATGCGGAGGGCCGTGGAGCGCGCAGAAGCACAGCGCGATCTGACCGACCAAGAAATCCGATGGCGCGATCAGCTCGCTTTCCAGGTCCGGCAACTCGCCGACGAACTGAAGGAGCGCGAATGAGCCGACCGCAATATGACGATGGGCTGGACGATGACGGCTTCCCGATCGAGAGAGAGCCGATGCCGCGCTATCGCCATGGCTCGGAAGCTGAAGCTGGCGGCTTCCCAGGCGACAAGCCTATCGAAAGAGTAGGTACGGTATTCCTAAGCCGGGCATTTGATGGAATTGCCATGGCTGGTTTGGTCTCACGCCATACCGAAAGCCCGATCGAAACTATGCTTGCTGTCGCCATTCTACGGCAATGGCCCGACATGGAGTTTCGCACGCATGACGCCGGGCCTGGAAAAGGTTGGTCTCTAATCCCGCAATATCCGTGGGGCAGTTTCCGTGTCGATCTCGCGCTGCGAAAGCCAGATGGTTTCCTGATCTTCATCGAATGCGACGGGCACGAATTTCATTCCTCGCCTGAGCAAGTCGAGCGCGATCGAATCCGCGAGCAAATGATGGTCGATCGCGGCTATCCGGTCGTCAGGTTCACAGGATCCGAGATCAATTACAGCCCGGTGGCGTGCGCTCAGAAACTACTGCGGTTCCGGAGGTGGGGTACTTGAGCGAGATCAGCGACATGGTTTCAAGGCTGATCGCGGCCGGCTGCGCCCCTGAAATCGCGGCGCAAGTGGTATCAGAATCCTTCCTTGCTGGCGTTATGTCCGCAGCCTGTCCCGTGACGTCACGTGACGAAAGCGTGACACATAGACGCGAAAGCGACCGTCTCAGGAAGCAGAAGTCACGTGACAATCTGCGGACGTCACGTGACGTCACGGGACAGTCACAAGGTGCCTCTCTCTATTCTTCTTTCTCTGGTTTAGAAAGAGAGAGAGAACGCAAGGTCACGTCACGCGGACAGAGATTGCCTGATGACTGGGTTCCGAGTCCGCAGGACCAAGTCACTGCGTTCGCTCTGATCGGAGAGCCGAGGACGGCGACCGAACTTGAGAAATTCCGAGATCACTGGAAGCAGCAACCTGGCGCGAAGGGCGTGAAGCTCGATTGGTTCGCAGCTTGGCGCAATTGGATTCGGCGCGCATCCGAATACGGAGGAAATCGCAATGGACATCAGCAGACCGGAAGCAAAATCATTCAAGCAGCTGACGATCTCCGTCGAAAAATTGCCAGCTTCGATGGGCCGGCAAGCCAAGATATCAGCCTATGCGACGGAGCGAGCCCGTCTCCTGCTCGGCTGCTATCGCACCGGTGATGCCAACGATCCCGAGACCTATGTAGCCGCAATCGCTGCGATGTTGGCGCATTATCCCGAGCAGATCATCACTGATGTGACCCATCCTGTGAGCGGATTGCCGGCGCAGAAAAGCTGGCTTCCGACGGTTAAGGAAGTTCGTGATGCGTGCGAAGAAATAGTTGAACGCGATGCTCTGCACGAGGCTCGCCAACAACGCATCCGAGAACAGCTAGCGAACCGCGCTCGCGAGGATGCAGATAAAGATGATCGGTCCCAGCGGCCTAGCTATGACGCGCTCAAGGAAAAATACGGTGCCGCTTGGGGCATCGGTCAACCGCATTCTGCCGCCGGATTCAAAACTGGACAGGCGCCGGCCGTTGCGGATCTGCGCGCGCATTACGCCAAACATGATTTACAATTCAAGCCGAAGCAGGCAGCCGAATGACCAATCAGAACTGGCCGATGATCCGGCACATGAGCGACGTGCTGTCGCTGGAGCAGGGCGGCATGATGATGCAGTCCGGATACGACATGGGGGTGAGCCACGCGATCGCGGACATGCGGCGCAATCTCGGGGCTGCGTTAGCCAAAGCGGCGCAGGATCACGGCATCGAGCTCGGGGGCGCCGCGCTGCAGATTCTCACTGACGCGGCCAGCGATGCGATGGGAGGTAAGGCATGATCCGGCGCATTCAGCTCACTTTCACGCTGCCGGATGAAGACCTGCGCTATTTCGAGGCATGCGCGCGCATCAGGGATATAGACAAATCTGCTTTTTTTTCGATATTGCTGTCTGCGATTGCCAAGGACCAGATGGTCCTAGGAATCATGGACGATGACAGCAAGTCATCACGCAAGCCGCGCGGATATCGCTACCGTACCTTTCAACGAGGCGAGGCATGATGGCGGCTATCACCCTGGCATTGATGGCCGCTGTGCTCTGCCCGTTTGTAATCAGCGCATATCGGGTGGAGCTGTTCGCATGACCGCAATCGTATTCTGGATCGTCGTGCTGGTGCTCTGGATATTCCTGGACTGGGCCACGGGAGAGCGGACATGACAGACCGTCTGCTGTTCGGCATGTGCCCGGCGCCGTGGAGCTGGCGCTGGTGGCAAGCGCTGTTTTCCCGTCAACCTGTCCAACCGCCGAGAAACCAATGATCAGAAACAGCCGCCAAGTTCCAAAACCAAATCATGAGTACCCTGACACCATAGGCCCTACGATCGAACGTAAGCGTCACTCAGAGGGTTTCTACGAAGTCGGGGGTGTGGAGCGGTCTAACCAGAAATACACGATGCTGGATAGCCCGCTGACCCGTCTGCGGTGTCGTGGAGCGATCGGAGGGATGGAATACGCCGCACTTCGCAAGTATGCCAACCATTGGTACTGTGGTGGGTTATCTCCTTCCCTCAGTTCCATCGATCTCGACCGTGTGTTTGCATCCGATCCGGGTTCCATGTCCGGCATGGCGAAATCGGAAGGCCAGGCGCATCACCGCGGCGAATATCGGAGAGCTCGGGAAATCATCGGCCATCGGCCCGGAATCATTGTGGACAACGTCGTCTGTGCGGAATGGCCGCTGCACATCGCAGGCCACTCAATCGGGTATTCGAGCCCGTATCGTGCCCGGCTGGCAGCGACCGAAATACTACGGGATGCCGGCTATCGGTTGGCCCAATTCTGGGGAATGAAATAATGCCACACAAATTTGAGATGTTTCTTTCTGAGGTCCCAGAAGCTGAGAAGGAATGGATGAAAGAGGGCTTTAATTATGGAGTGACCGGCGATCCAAGGCCGTTGACG
>JAOAPP010000358.1 GCA_025462985.1 Bryobacterales bacterium
TCCGCGGCGACGAGGTCATGGCCTAACGCCAAGAGCGGCTGCTTGTGTTCGATTTTCTCTGCGTCAGACAATTCCTTCTTTGCGAGGACGAAATCTTCCGCGCGACCGGGGAGACTCGGGACGGGCGCCGACGTCTGTTTGATTGAAGCAATTGAAGCGCAACCCACAAGAGCTAGCCCGAAGAGGAGCGCACTAAATTTAGCAATGATTGCGGCCGGAAGCGGACCACGGTGAAAATTCGGTGACATACGGTCGACCCTCACCTGCGACCCTACTCCGCTCACGCAGGGTCCAGACAAGCTCAATTTTCGACCGAACGACGCGTAGCCAAATTCTGCGGTGGCCTAGAAGGAACCCGGTGTTGCGGAAGCATCGGGCGCCGCCGAAGCAGCCGGCGTTACGGAAGCACTCGGTATGGCAGAAGCACGCGGCGCCGCGGAAGCAGCCGGCCCAGCAGAAATAGCCGGTGCCGCGGAAGGAGCCGCTGTTGCGGAAGCCATTGGCGTCGCCAAAGCAGCGGGCTTCGCAGACCCAGCGGGCGTCGCAACAGGGGCGGGCGTTGCAGCGACATGGACTACTGTTCCGGTCGTAAGAGAGTCGGATGGGTTGACGATTACTTTGTCTGATTCGGTGACGCCGCTCAGGATTTCGGACTGTATACCGAAGTCTCGACCGACTTTTACATCACGGACCTGCACCACGCCTTTGGCATCGACAACCCCAACCTGTAGATTTTTCCCGCGAAATATCAGGGTGTTGTCAGGCAAGATAAGCAGCTTCCCTAACGCACTCTCAGGCAGGCGGACCGTAGCATAACTGCCAGGCAGGATCTCATTCTTCGAGTTATCAACCTCTAGTTGGACAAGCATGGTCCGGGAATCCGGGGAGACGGCTTCCGAAGTTGTGACCACCTTTCCGGGATACGTTTTGGCGCTTTGTGCCCCGATCTGAACATTGAAGGTTTGTCCTGCCGCGATATTTGGCGCCTCAGGCTGCGGAACGCGGAAATAAACACGGAGTGGGTCTGTCTGTTGGATATGGAACATCTCCATGCTTGTGTTATTCGCGTTGATTAAGTCTCCCACATTTACGTTGCGAATTGTGATCGTGCCGGCGAACGGCGCGGTCACCCGTTGGAATGCCAGCTCCTGTTCGAGGAATCGAAGATTGGCAGCAAACGCCTCGGTATTGGCCTGGCTCGTGGCGAGGGCGGTGGCCGTGTTCTCGGCGTCGAGCTCTGAGACGACGCCTTGTTTGAATAGCTGCTGCCATTTGTCGTTCGTACTTTTCGCCTGCTCCAAATTTTTTTGCGCCAGCGTCGCCTGGGAGCGGGCTTGCTGGAGCTGTTGAGCAAGATCAGGTGTGTCGATCTCTGCGAGTAACTGGTCTTTGCCGACATGGGCGCCGATGTCTACCAGCCAGCTTTTGAGGAATCCATTAGCTCGCGCAAAGATGGAGGCTTCCTGCCAGGGTTTGACTTCAGCTGGCAAGTCAAGGCCACTGCCCGGTGTACTGAGAGTAGGCGTGACGACCCCCTCCGTAGGAATCGCCAACTGGTTCGGATCAGCCGTGGCTGTTTGCCGCTGCCGCCATTGAGGAATGAACCCTACGACCAATGCGATCAGGAACAGTGCGCCGCCGATAATGATGATGCGACGAAATCGTTGCCGCGACTGAACTGGATCTGCTTTGTGTTCGTCCGGGATTAGGCCCACGCCGCCAGTATAACTAGTCGCGCTCATATATATAAAGAAGTGTTTAAGTTGTGGGGATGGCCTGATCGAGGCCGGTTGATGGGCCATTTTCTTTCGGTTCTGCCTCGGAGGTGGCTACTGCCTGGCGATGCAAGAGACTGAAGACGACGGGCACAAAAAGTAGCGTGGCCACGGTTGCGAGTATGAGGCCGCCGATTACGGCGCGGCCAAGTGGAGCGTTCTGCTCGCCGCCTTCACCAAGACCAAGCGCCATCGGTAACATACCGATGACCATCGCCGTCGCCGTCATGATCACTGGACGCAAGCGGCCGGTGCCGGCTTCCCATGCTGCTTTCAGCGGATCCATCCCTTCCTCGAGGTGGGTGCGGGCGAAGGTCACGACCAGTACAGAATTCGCAGTGGCGACGCCGAGGCACATAATCGCACCCATCATCGCCGGAACGCTTAAGGTTGTGGCCGTGATATGAAGTCCCCAAATTACGCCGGCCAGCGCACCGGTAAGCGCAGTCAGAATAATGAATGGATCAAGCCAGCTCTGGAAGTTGACTACGAGCAACAGATAAATCAGCGCAATCGACATGAGCATTCCGATGCTCAATCCGGTGAAGCTCGAGCTCATGGTCGATGCCTGCCCGCGCAAAATGATATCAGTGCCCGTCGGTGCCGTTTTCTTCGCTTCCGCGATAATGGGTTTGATGTCGGCAAGCACACCGCCCAAGTCTCGCGCGCCCACGCTGCCGAAGACATCGACTACCGGCATTACGTTGTAATGCGAGTAAATCGGTTGGCTGGTAGTGTGTGAGACGTCGGCGACATTCTCCAGTAATTGACCATTTGCCTTACCAGGAACGGATGCGCTAAGCGGCGTCGACTTTAGGTCGGAGAGCGTAGTGGTTTGAGGTTCCGGCACGCGAACATTGACGAGATATTGAACGCCCTTGGCTGGGTCGAGCCAGTAAGTCGGCGTCACCTGACTGCTGCCACTCAAAGCAAGCAGAACTGAGCCGGCCACATCTCTCTCCCAAAGCCCGAGCTGCATGGCCTTCGTTCGATCGACCGAGAACATGATCCGGTGCAAGTCGTTAGGCTGTTGCACCCGCACGTCTACGGCGCCGCGAACGCGGCGAACTTTTTGGGCGATGGCATTCGCCA
>JAOAPP010000360.1 GCA_025462985.1 Bryobacterales bacterium
CTAGCATCGAAGTGGAAGCCAGTTCCTTTTGGAACTTTCGGCGTTTTCAGATGAACAACCAGGCACAACAGAAGGAGTACGGCCAGTCCTGTTGCGGCTCCATAGAAGCCGGGAAACAACATCTTTCAAATCCCCACCTTGTTGTATTCCTCGAGCGAAGCGGCATCCGTGCGCCGGTCGTAGAGCTGCGTGGTGCGGGTGTCGGCATGATTCGCCATTTTGCGGGCCTCGGCCAGCGAGCCATCGCTTTTCAGGTAATCCGTGATGCCGGTGGCACGTAAGCTGTGGTTGCCGATCTTCGTTTTGATGCCTGCCTGGCGCGGCGCTCGATCACCTTGTAGGCATCCTTCTGCACCATGCGGTGCGGGATGCCGGTGGCGCGGCCCGTGGTGCCGAACAGCGGCCGGTCTTTTTCTTTCGCAATGCCCGCGGTTCTGACTCAATTTCGGTGCAAGCTTGATTTAAGCTGCTAATGGCAGAGTGCGGGCTCTCAGCAGTTCAGATTTCGCTCGTCCGTACATCTGCCTCTTCAGAGTCTTGAACCGATTGATGTGGCCTTCCACCGGTCCGTTGCTCCAGACTTGTTTCACCGCGTTTTGCACGGCGGCCCAATCCTTCTTCAATTGCCGGGCAAAGCTGCGGATCGCCTCAAACCCAGTGGCTTCCGCTTTCTCTGCCCAGCGCTTTAAGCTGGACGCCTTGCCGCCGCACACGATGCTGCGAAAGCTCAGCACTAGGTGTCGCATCATGGCAAAGCCCGGACAACGGCGCTTCAGAATCTCCACCATCTCACGCTGCTTGCTATTCAACTCCGGTTTCGGCTTGCTCATCAGCGCAACCGCGGCGCGCGGCGAAATATGCCGTACAGCACCAGGGTGGATTGGTGCGCCTGGTCGGGAAGCCTGACCTGCAGCACCTCGCTCCTCCCGCCAGGGTGCCAGAAATCTCATCAGAGAGGCGTAGCTTCCGACATAGCCACGCTTGCGGATCTCGGCAAACAGCTGTTTTCCCTCCTGATGCCCCTGTTCCCATTGCCGCCAGAGCTCTTCGCGAAAGTCCTCCGCCATGCCCGGCCGCGGCGCCTTTTTGTTTTGTGGCGGGCACTCCTCCAGCCGCAACCACTTATCGACCAGCCCGCGACAGATCCCCGTCTGCCTCACGATGTCGCTCACCTTTAGCCCTTGTGCGCGCAGGCTCTTCACCATCTGAAACGATTCCACCTTTTGCTGCCGTCGTTGTTGTCGCGCTTCTTTTTGGGTGGGATTGCACCGCTCTTTGCGAGGCTTCGAGATCACAAGCTCAGCCGCCGCCGGTGCCACCTTTTCCGTCTCCATCTGCCCCATAAATTCTCCCGCCGGTATCATCAGATGAGGACGCTGGCGAGCCAACTCCCCTAGCACGGCCTGCTGGAGGTTCTGGATCAAGTGAAAGCGATCCGCGACTTGCTTGGCGGCGGGCGCACCACGCCGCCCTACTTCCGCCAATGATCCCTGACGGTCCCGGCTGATGATCTTAATCTCCTGGTGTTGCCGCAGCCATTGCTCAAGAGCGACTGCGCTGCACTCCGGCAACAGGTCGGCTACTTTCCTCCTCTTCAAATCCACTAAGATCGTTCCGTAGCGGCCGTAGCCCTTCCGCCAAGCCCACTCATCCACTCCCACAACCGGAATCGGCCCTGATGGCGGACGTAACTGAGCCATCTGCTTGACCCGGCGCAACAGGGTATCGTTACTGACCGGGAATCCCAAGCGGTGGCTCAGTCGCTCGCCAGGGCGCCCTCCCAAAGCGTAGGCGATCAGCTGGGCTGCTTCGCCGAAGCGCTTCGTTTCTCGTGCATGCTTGTGGGTGACGTCCTTCAAGCGTTGGCAGAAGATCCGCCGCTCACAGCCGGATTGCCGCAACGCCAGCGTCCGACGCGCACTCTCAATTTCACCACTCGCCCTTGTATCGGGAGGTCTCTCAAGTGTCGCAGGTAGCTGCTGTGGCGGGACGTGGACAGCACTCCACAGTCTGGACACTTGGCTGCCTCCAGGCTGGCGATTGTGTTGACCATCCAGTTGTGATCGCTCTTGTCCACATTGCACAGCGCCAAAGAGGTTTGATCCGGCAGCAACTCTTTGCCATTCAAAGTGTTCGCCATCATTCCACGCTAACAACCGTGTCAAGCTGCACCATTCTCCTTGCACCAAAATCGAGTCAGAACCTACAATACACGAAGAGTTCATCTATGCCGATGAGTGATGAAGTTAGGCAATGTATAGTGTGTCGGTCCAGCGAGAGCTCGGTTGTTTTCGTAGACTTTGGTGTGCCAATACTGCGTTGCACAGGCTGCAAGCACATCTATTCGTCGTATGCGGGCAACCAGAACTATAGCGAATATTACGGCCGCGAAATCAACGATCAAGAGAAATTCCGGTTGGACCCTGCGCATCTGCGAATGTATCGGGACTTTGGAAATCGTTTCATGGCTGGTCGATCCGGTAAGATCCTGGACGTGGGTGCCGGGCTTGGATACTTTGTCCGATTCGCAGAAAGCTACCAAGGCTGGGAAGCGTTCGGATATGAAATCTGTGCTCCAGCGGTCGATTACGCGAAAAACCAGTTGGGTGTGAAGAACATGTATGCAGGCCGGGTGGAAGACTCTGGATTCCCGCTGGCGTCCTTCGACCTCATGACACTTTGGGACGTGATTGAGCACATTCCGAACCCCGATGGGTTCCTGCAGTATTTGCGGTCGCTTCTCAAACCTGCGGGCGCGTTTTTTCTTGCCACTCCGAACGGTCCAGCACAGCTCTGGAAAGCTCGTGCCAAGAAAACGCTTATTGGGATGCGCGAGGGAGGTCACTATTTAGAGCCGAGAGATCACATGAACCTTTACACTCCGGACACTCTTGACCGAGTACTGAAGCGCGCGGGCTTTCAGAGTGTGAAGTTCGTCCACTTACCACCGATTCAGGCTGTCTCCGAAAGCGGCAACCCGCTTGGATTGCTGGCCAAAAACGCATGGTTTAGGATTGCGCAGGTTGTCCATGCAGCGACCGGCAGTCGAGCAAATATAAACCACAACCTCTACGCGATCGCGACGACAAGCGTCTCGTAGCGGCGATCACGATCTCACTTAGCCGAACCTTCGGACAGCGGTTATGCCGTTGCTGACCCGCGTCCTACAATGCTTCACGAAGGTGGTGGGAAATAGGGTGTTGGGGAGCAACCGGGCAGAAAACCAGTATAAGGCCAGCCGGGACCATTCCGGGAATTTTGTACGCTAAGCCCCTACTGGGCCAGAC
Source organism: Bryobacterales bacterium (assembly GCA_025462985.1). Classification (GTDB taxonomy): domain Bacteria; phylum Acidobacteriota; class Terriglobia; order Bryobacterales; family Bryobacteraceae; genus Bog-105. The sequence goes on from JAOAPP010000360.1 coordinate 3,288, forward strand.
TGGACCACTTGGCAAGAATACCCCGCTAAGCGATTTTGGCCTTCAGGAACTCGATGGCGTCCCGGCGAAGGGGTTGGAACCTTCCCCAAACCCTGTCCGCTCCTTTCCATCGATAGGTGATGGCGATATGCTCCCAGCCCAAAGGCGAGAGATGTGGCAGAATGTCTTCCGGAACCGCAATATCTTCGTTTGTAGCTGTTGGAGTGCGTGGTCCAGATAAGCCGTGTTCCACAAGATAATGGCGGCGACGACCAGATTGAGGGCCATCGCATTGAGATCCTGGTTCAGTTGAGTGCGGTCACCGACTGAGCCGCGGCGATAGAAACGGATCGCCCGCTTCAGCGTGTGATGAGCCTCTCCTTTATTGAGCCCGATGGTGACGCGTCGGCGCAGTTCTGGATTTTGCAGCCACTCCAGGGTAAATAAGGAACGCTCGATGCGACCGATCTCTCGCAGCGCTACAAACAGATGATTCTGGCGCGGATGGCCGGCAAGCTTGCCAACCAGCAACGACGGGTTCACCGTTCCTTGCCGGAATGAAGTAACTAGCCGGGCGACATCGTCCCAGTGCTCCCGAACCGCCCGCACCTGAATGTGGCCGCCCGCGACACGGTGGCTGCTGTCGCAGCTCGACGGCGGTTACACGATCGGTAAGCATCACATGAACACCGATGGCGGTGGGACTGGCAGGTCGCCAGGTTTAAGAGCGAGTTAGCTGGTTGGCAGAGCCCAGGCGTGTGGCAGAAGTTGATCGAGCTTTTGAATGGAATGAGATGGGATACGAGT
>JAOAPP010000387.1 GCA_025462985.1 Bryobacterales bacterium
TTAGCAGCGGACCGGGGCCTCTTCATCCTGCTTGGCGGTCCCAAGGAAGCGATAACGCGTTACCTTCCCGTGATAGAGTTGCTTGGCCAACGGAGCTTTTATGTCGCTGAGGAGCCGTGGCTTGCAAGCGCGATGAAGCTTGCCGGCAACATGTTGACCGCTGCAACGTTGCAAAGTATGGGAGAAGCTTTTGCCTTTTTGGCGAAAGCAGGCGTGGGGCCGGAACGGGTCCAGCAAATTCTGACTGGTTCATTATTCGATGGCCGCGTGCATAAGGCTTATGGCGGAAAGATCGTCGAGCGTCGCTACACGCCGCCGGGAATGACTGTACCGCTGGCAACGAAAGATCTTCGACTGCTTCTAGCCGAGGCTGAACGAAGCAATGTCCCGATGCCTCTCGCAAGCCTGTTACACGATCGGCTCGTTGCAGTGGAAGCGCGCGGCTGGTCTGACTTGGACTGGTCCGCCCTGGGACGGCTCGCCGCTTTCGAGGCCGGTATTACTGAGAAATAGAGGAAAGACGCTACTGATCCGAGATTCTATTTGGAAAGAGGCGTAAGCAGCCGGCTCTTCGAACCCTCAGGCAGCCTTACCGCTCGATGGTAGTCTCGGCCTTCGTCGGCTTTCGTGTCACCTGCATGGGTGTAGGAAGTTGCGACCTGTCCCAGCCCCCGCCTAGAGCTGTGATCAGTTGCACAGCCGCAGTCATTTCAGATACTTGTGAAGTAGCTAATGAGAGTTGATTCGTCAGCAAGGTGGTTTGCGCGATGACGACGTTGAGATAGGGATCGATGCCGGTCTCATATCGTCCCATCTCGAGCTTTACATAGGTCTGGGACGACTGAACCGCTTGGGCTTGTTGCTGGATCTGCTGCGACAAAATGCGCAACGCAGCCAAATAATCCTCCACCTGCTGGAAGGCGGTGAGCACGGTCTGCCGGTAGCTGGCAAGGTCTGCGTTGTAAGTTGCAATGTACTGGTTGACAGTAGCGCGCCGAAGTCCCGCATCGAAGAGAGTTTCAGACACAGATCCTCCGATCGACCAAAACCGGCTCGGCCATTCCAACAGACGTTGGAGCGTCGAACTGTCTACGCCGCCGGTTGGTGAAAGAGTCACCGTCGGATAATAGGCCGCATAAGCGATGCCGATTAGCGCATTGGCGGAGGCCATGCTGCGTTCCGCGGCGGCCACGTCCGGCCGGCGCTCGAGCAACTGCGAAGGCATGCCCACCGGGATCGGCGGGGGCGCCGTGGTCATCGGCTTAACTGGGATGGAGAACTCGGAAGCCGTTCTGCCGAGCAGCACCGCGATGGCGTGCTCGTACTGAGCGCGCGCTAGTCGGGTGTTGATTGCTGACGCTTGCGCACTCTGCAGCGTAGTCTGAGCTTCGACGGCCGAAATCTGGTCGTTGATTCCTGTCTCGTACAGTGCTTGAGTCAGTTCCAGTGACTTCTTGTCTGCCTCAACGGTGTTGTTCCAGATTTGCTGCAGGGCATCCTGCCCTCGGATCTCAAAGAAGTATTCAGCGAGGCTGGCCTGCTCGGTCAGCCGCTCACTTTCCAGATCAGCAGCACTGACCTGCGCTGCGTACTGATACTCGTGCACGGTGTTTCGGATTTTGCCCCAAAGGTCAGGCTCCCATGAGACGTCCAGCGGCAAAGAAGCGAAAGTGCTTTGCTGACCTGCGTTCCCGGCAACTCCTGTAATTCCGCCGGTTACGGTGTGCGACGATCCCAAGTTGGAAGAAGAGAGCGACCGGGAGTAAGATGGCGCTGTGCTTACGGTCGGAAAATACTGCGTGCGAGCCTGACGCACTAGCGCTCGCGCCTGCATGAAGTTTTCGAAGTATTGCTTGATGTTCTGGTTATTGATGTTGAGCTGATCCTCCAAAGAGTTGAGCTCGGGATCCTTAAAAATCTCCCACCAGTTGCCGCGCAGCGTGGAGTCTTCCGGCTGCGCCACTTTCCAGCCTTCTTCCTTGAACCGCGTAGGCGACTCCTTGTACAACGGGGGTGCCGGTGCGAGCGGCGGATGATACCTGGGTCCGACTGAACATCCAGCCAATGCGAGAAACAACACAGCCGAAAAGAAGGTGCTGATTGAACGGAAGTACCTCATGCTTCTCCAGTTGCCGGGTGAAAGCTGCCGCGAGGCTTGCCCTGCATGCGAAGCCGCAAGTCATCGAGGAATAAGTAAACCACCGGCGTGGTGTAGAGCGTCAGTATCTGGCTAACGATGAGTCCGCCCACGATCGTGATGCCAAGTGGGCGCCGAAGCTCCGATCCGGTACCCGTGCCAAACGCCATAGGCAACGCGCCGAACACCGCGGCAATAGTCGTCATCAGAATGGGCCGAAAACGTAGCATACAAGCTTCAAAGATCGCATCAGCGGTGCTCTTGCCGTGCTCGCGCTCTGCCGTGAGAGCGAAATCGATCATCATTATGGCGTTCTTTTTCACGATGCCGATGAGCAGCACGATGCCAATGATAGAAATCACGTTCAGGTCGATCTTGAAGAGGATCAGCGCAAGAATTGCGCCAACGCTGGCCGAAGGGAGCGTCGAGAGGATCGTCAGCGGGTGTACAAGGCTCTCATACAGAACACCGAGCACTATGTAGACCGCCAGCACAGCCGTTAGCACTAAATAAGGTTCCGTGCCCAGCGACTGCTGGTAAGCAAGTAGCGTGCCTGAGAAGAATCCACGAATTGTCGACGGCGTGCCCAGCCTGGTCTGCATCTCGCCAACCTCCCGCGTCGCGTCGCTCATGGACATTCCGGGCGAAAGGTTGAAAGACACGGTAACGGACGGGAACAAGCCAGTGTGATTCACGGCCAACGGTGTCGTGTTTGCCTGCGATTTGGTGACGGCACTCAGCGGTACCACGCCATTACTCGAAGTGTGGAGGTAAATGTACTTCAAACCTTCCGGGCTTTGCCAGTACTTCGGCGCGACCTCCAGCACCACATAATACTGGTTCAACGGTGTATAGATGATCGAAACTTCTGACTGGCCGAATGCACTGTACAGCGAGGAATCAAGCGACTGCACGGTGATCCCGAGCCTAGCCGCAGTTGTGCGGTCGTAGGTGAGCAGTTCCTCCAAACCGCCGTTCTGCTGGTCGGAGTTTACGTCCTGAAAGCCGGGAAGGGTCTTCATCCTGGCTAACAAGATCGGGCCCCAGTGAGACAGCTCTTTCACGTCATCGGATTGGATGGTGTACTGATAGAGAGCGTTGCTCGATCGGCCTCCGATGCGCAGATCCTGAGCGGCCTGAAGGAACGCTGACGCAACTGGTAAGCGATTCATCTTGGGCCGCAGGCGGTTGATGATCTGTGGAGCAGTCACCTTGCGGATATCGAGCGGTTTCAGAGCGATCAGGATGGTCCCGCTGTTCAAGGTCCCTTGGGTACCGGTGAAAGCAATCACGTTAGCCACGGCGGGGTCCGCCTTGATTACGCCCACCAGTTGGCGGATGGAGTTATCCATGGCGGGGAAGGACGAATCTTGGGGCCCTTGTACGCCGCCTTGAAGGACTCCGGTGTCCTGCTGGGGGAAAAATCCCTTGGGAATTCTGATGATCAGCACGACGTTCACGGCAATGGTCAGCAACAGCACGAGCAGTGTCATGCCGGGGTGTGCCAGCACTACGGCCAGGGAACGCCGGTACATCGAGAGTATCCACGCAAAGAACTTTTCACTCGCCCGGTAAAGGCGTCCGTGCCTCGCGCCTCTCTCGTCCCTCATCAGGTGTGCACACATTGCGGGCGTGGTGGTCAGAGAAATGATCATCGAAACCACGATGGCGGTGGAAAGAGTGATCGCGAATTCGCGAAAGAGACGGCCCACTATGCCGCCCATCATCAGAATAGGGATGAACACCGCGATCAGCGAGATGCTGATCGAGAAAACAGTAAAGCCGATCTCTCTGGCTCCTTCGAGCGCCGCTGCAAACGGAGACAGGCCCGTTTCAAGGTGGCGTGTGATGTTCTCCATAACCACGATCGCGTCATCCACGACAAACCCGCTCGCGATTGTGATTGCCATCAAAGACAGGTTGTCGAGACTGAAACCGAGGAGATACATCACAGCGAAGGTTCCGATCAATGACACTGGCACTGCGACACTCGGGATGAGAGTCGCGCGGGCGTTTCTCAGAAACAGAAAAACGACAATGATGACGAGAAAGACGGAGATGATCAGCGTGCGCTCGACATCTGAGACGGAGGCACGGATCGTCGTAGTGCGGTCGAGAACGATCGTGGTGTCGATTCCCCGAGGAATAGATGCCTTCACAGAAGGCAACGCGGCACGGATGCGATCGACGGTTTGAATGATATTCGCACCCGGCTGCCGGAAGACGATCACCATAATCCCCGGCTTACCATTCACATAGCCGGCCGTGCGGATGTTCTGCATCGAGTCTTGTACGTCCGCCACGTCGGACAGGCGGACAGCGGCCCCGTTGTTATACCCGACGATGAGCGGCTTGTACTGTTCCGCGTGCGAGATTTGGTCATTAGGCATGATGTCCGCGGTCTCGCGCTCGTCGGACAGCTGACCCGCCGGCAGATCGTCATTCTGCACACTGAGCACAGATTCAATGTTTGTGATTGTGAG
>JAOAPP010000408.1 GCA_025462985.1 Bryobacterales bacterium
ATAGCAGAGGAGTCAGACCTGGGGTCTCGATCAACGGTGTACGATCGCGAGCATAGATGCCTATTCCAAGCAGGTGGTCGCGGTTACTGGAGCGTTGGACCATCTGCTCCAATCTGGCAGTGTCTCTGGCCTGCAAGGACGACTCCGCGTTGGCGGCTAGGCTTTGACCGAGAGTTTCAGCTTTGCCTTCGAGTTCCCGGCGTAGTGCATCTTTCGTAGCCCTTACCTCATACCAGGACGAAGCCAGCGAAACCAAAGTCACACCGAGAATTAACGCGACGATCAATCGCAAGCTGAGAATCTTCATGAGGCGCCAGTCTTTCTGCAAGCTAAGAAATCAGTCACACGATCTCCTGAGCAACGGAACCGCGGGGCATGTCCCTCGCGCCCAGTCCCAATCTCTAATCAGCGGTGGCCTCAATAGATAGTCTGATGCGAAAAATACAGGTGCGCTGCCCATAAGATGGCGCTGTTTGTCTACGGTACCTTAAACCTGAATTCTTCGCGAGTGTGTTCACAAGTTCTGCAGCCTCAACACGCTGAGGACGCAAATGCCGCCTGTTCTTTGTCGGTCAACTCGAGCGGAAGAACCCGGCCGCTAGCACCCGATTGGAAGGATGTATCTAGCATGGCCATCACAGCGCTAGCTTGTTCTGGAGGAACCGGGTTCGGTTGTCTACCCCACATTGCTTCTCGAATACCGATGTAGTAGTTGGCTTGATTCGCGGCAGGAGCCGGTATCCTCGTCTGCTTTCCCGTCGCACCCTCATAGAGAATCCCTGGCTCAGGATCTTCGCCGAACCCGGGAGAGCCCGGCCGTAAACCAGCAACAAGCTGCCTTTCCTGCACATCAGCCCCGAACTTCGCCCAGCTTCCCAGCGTGCCATGCAGTACAGAACGTGGCTGTCCACCTGATACAAGCAACGATGTATGGAGAATCACCCGGAGAGACTTATAGTTCAGTTGGACATGCGCCCAGTCGTCCGTTTCGCCGCCCTTACGCAACACGGCAAAGCTCGCGTCGATTGTCTCGGGTAAGCCGAACAGTTGCACAGCCTGATCGATCAGATGAGGACCAAGATCGAACCAGAGCCCGGCGCCAGGGCCAGCATTCTCCCGCCATCGTTTACGCACCTGTGGGCGAAAGCGATCGATATGGGTTTCAAAGTGGCTAATCTCCCCCAGCACACCTGATTGGACGATTGCCTTTGTTGCCAGAACCTCGCTGTCCCAGCGGCGGTTGTGAAATACCGAGAGCAGCTGTCCCCGTTCCTCGGCAAGTTCAACCAGTGAGCGAGCATCTGCGAGTTTCACCGTGAAAGGCTTGTCCACCACTACGTGCTTCCCTGCGTGCAGAGCAGCGACCGCGAGTGGATAATGACTTTCATTCGGGCTCGCGATGACCAGCAGATCGACCTCCGGGTGAGTCGCGACTGCTTCCATGTTGGAACAAACATCAGCGCCCGGAACATCGGCCAGTACCGTTTCGCGTTTGCTCGATCCAACCATCGTCAGCTCTAAGCCCGCCACCGACTGGATGAGTGGCGCATGAAACGTTTTGCCGGCATACCCATAGCCGATCAACCCAACTCGAATTGTTTTCCCATCTTCAAACATCAATACACCCATATCGGATCTGACCATTCCAGCAGGTTTGCGCGAGGATACGAACCTGAACAGTGTAGACTGCGGCTTAGTTTTAACCAGACATGCCGCACCATCTCAGGAGTCAGCTAGATGGCTGTAGAACGCCGTACTCGAGTCAGGTTCTTCCTCGCATTTTGGCTATTCATCCTCAGTGGAGTCGCCTTTCTCGACCGTACCAACATATCCATCGCAGGCCTGCAGATCAGCACCGAGTACGGACTCGGTAACCAGAGGTTGGGGTGGATTTTCAGCGCCTTCCTGATCGGATACGCCGGCTTTCAACTCCCGGCAGGATGGCTGGCGGCGCGCGTCGGTCCCAGGCGCGTCCTTACCATTGGGGTTTTGTGGTGGGGTGTGGCAACCGCTCTCACAGCGCTCCTGCCCTCTGGTATCGCGCACGCAGTCGCACTGTTGATCGCCATCCGGTTTGCCCTCGGCGCCGGTGAGGCAGTCATCTATCCAGCGGCTAACCAGTTTGTGGCCCGCTGGGTCCCCATCCAGGAACGCGGCTTCATCAACGGTCTCATCTTCGCTGGCGTTGGGGCTGGCAGCGGCCTCACCCCTCCACTGCTGACATGGCTCATTACTCACCACGGATGGCGCGCAGCATTCTGGTTCAGTGCCCTCATTGGCCTTGCGGCGGGCGCAGTATGGTGGATAGCCGCCCGCGACACGCCAGAGGAACACAGCGGGGTTTCAGCCTCTGAACTTCGCGAGATTCGCGATGGCCTATCAGTCGCGCCCTCGGCGCCGGTACCTGCCGTCGATATCCCGCCAGTCGTCGCCGCGCCAGTCGTCATCTCCTGGAGGGCCATCTTTCATCGACGTGACCTTCCGGCACTCATGGTCGGTTATTTCAGCTTCGGCTATGTTGCGTGGATATTCTTCAGTTGGTTCTTCCTCTATATGGCTCAGGTACGTGGCTTCGACCTCAAATCCAGCGCCCGCTACGCAATGCTTCCATTTCTTTCGATGACGATCTGCTGTCTCGCCGGTGGCGCTCTCAGTGACTGGCTCACGCGAGTCTACGGACTTCGCATCGGCCGCTGCGGGCTTGCCTCCGTGGCCATGCTGCTAACCGCCGTATTTCTCGTGCTTGGCTCTCAGATTCACAGCCCCCAAGCTGCGGGCGTCATCCTCGCCGGTGGTGCCGGCGCCCTCTATTTCTCGCAAAGCTCCTTCTGGTCCGTATCCGTTGATATCGCCGGCCGCAGCTCCGGCGTCTTCTCCAGCATGGTGAACATGGGTGCACAGATCGGAGGCGCGGTTACGGCATCGCTGACACCTTGGGTCGCGCAGCGCTTCGGCTGGGGCACATCCTTTGCCATTGCCGCAGTCCTGGCTGTTATTGGCTCGATCTGCTGGATGACCGTGCACCCCGAGCTTCCGCTTGATTCCTAAAGGTGAAGCGTAAATCTGGGTATGATTGCCGGCAATCGAAATGATCGAAATATGTGATGCCGTTAATGAAATCCGGTCTGTGACCATGAAAACCTGTCCCGCGAACACACGCGCTGCTGGATGGGCGAGGACGCACATCACCCCGCGCCTCCTATTCAGCAATGTCGCGCCTCTTGTCGTCTGTCCTGCCGCGGTCATCGCCAGCGCCGCAGCGACGCCAACCACGTTGCGTCTTCGGAATATCACTTGCCAGAAAATTACGTCCGCATGCTAGCGCAGCCCAGACGGCGTTTTTGCTGCTGGCCACATCCTCCGCGCGCGATGCGGAGGAGGTCACAAACATTCTTTCGCAGGCCTTATCCCGCACGCTCGCCACCAATCACATGCAGGAAGTCGAAGGAGAGGAGGTCCCGCTCACTCCCGGCTGCGTCCATCATCTCGTCTGCATCGGGTGTGTCGAACGCCATTCGCCGGGCCCACCCCTCCTCCATCGCCATCCACCTCAAAACACATGCCGGCTGTTGAACTTACCCTGCGGGAAACCGAGGTCCTGGCCTGTATCACTCAGGGGGCGCAGCAACCACGAGATTGCCGAAGATCTCCATATCGCGGAAAAAACCGTTCGGATTCATGTAAGCTCGGTGCTCGATAAGATGGGTGCCCGCGATCGCACCCAGGCCACCATTTATGCTCTGCAACGAGGCATTGTTCATCTCGAATAGCGTATTCTAATGAACCAAAAGCTCTGCCAACAGGTTCTCTGCATTATTTGGAGCCGCCCCTTTTACCGGTTCTTCGGTTACGGGCAGATACAGCGAGTAGTCTCGGCCGCTTTCTAGGACATTTGACCTAGACCTTCCCCGGCAACTGCCTGATGACAGGTTTTCCTGGCTGTAATCGAATCATGACACTCAAGAAATAATTCACGACCTGTCGCGAGGAGGGGCAGTTGTATCCCATCGTGACCGGTACGTGCATCGTGAGCTTCCATCGCTGCGCTGCCTGGCACCACAAGGATTTACCCTAGGAGACTACCGTGAAGAAAGCATTGGTTTATTGCCTCGTACTGTTGCTGAGCCCTGCCTTCCTTCGGGCCCAGATCGCAAACAATACCTCACTTGTAGGCACGGTGCTCGACTCAAGCGGAAGCGCGGTAAATGGAGCGAAAGTAACCGCTGTCGAGCAGGCCACGAAACTGCAATACACGGCGACCACGAACGACGCGGGATATT
>JAOAPP010000495.1 GCA_025462985.1 Bryobacterales bacterium
CAAAACCTCCCTACTAGTTCACTGGGGCAGTTCCAATTTCGTCACCTGGCCGGCGGCACCTATTATGTCGCCATCGTGTCCGCGGCGATATCGCCGATCTTTGCCATTGCCGGCCCACAACGCTCACGTGAGACGGCGGAAACCGACCTGACTTATCCAGTGACTTACTACGGCGACACCGGTGATCCACAAGGGGCATCGCCGATCGTATTGACAGAAGGCTCGTCGGTGCAGATTCAGGTGACGATGCGGCCTGCGCCGAATATTCACGTCCCGATTCCGGGCAATCGTTCCGGCTCCGGCACTTGGTCGCCTCAACTCTTCGTTCGTGGACCCGGGGGCGTGCGTATTGGAGTAAGTACCGCCGTTACCTCCGCGGTTGACAACACTGCCTGGCTGTCCGGTATTGCGGCCGGACACTACCTCGCGCAGCTTCAATTCGTCCCGCCGGGGCGGACTTCGGGCGCGATCTTTGAAGAGGTAGATCTCGCGGACGGCGTGCCGTTGGCATTACCAAACCGCGCAAGCATGATTAAGGTTTCCGGCCAGGTCGTGTTCGAAGGCGGAGCGAATCCCTCCAACCCTTTTCAGATTGTGCTGTTCGATCACACCGACGGGTATGGAATCCCTGGACAAGTGGGAAGCGATGGCGCTGTCACGTTTACGGACTCGACATTCTCGCCCGGTTTGTATTCCGTGCAGCTTGCACGTCCTGACTTCTATCTGCGCTCTATATCTGTGAGAGGCGCACGCAAAGTTGGGGACCGAATCGAACTTTTGGAAGGAAGTTCCGCGGCGATTACGATTACGGCCGCTCCGGCCGGAAATCTGTGTAAATTAGATGGGTTCGCGTTCCGCGACGGCAAGCCCGTTGCGGGCGCGATGGTGCTGCTGATTCCGAAGGACCTCGACAGCACAGCCCTCTTCAGGCGCGACCAGAGCGACAGCGACGGATCGTTCACGATGGCGGCAATTCCCGCAGGCCGGTACACATTGGTGGGAATCGATGACGACGGACGTGGGCTGGTATATAAAGATCGCGCTGTGATTGAGCCCTACCTTGCCGAGGGCCAGACCATTGAAGTTCCATTGCGTTCGAAAGAACCCGTGAAGGTCGCTGTCCGTCCTCGGATTCAGTAGTCAGGTTATAGCTGCAGGGCCATGAACACGTCGGCGCGGTTGTAAGGAAGCGACGGAATTTCGTCCTGGCGCAGGTGGCGAAAGCCGAACGATTCATAAAGGTGGATGGCGTTGTTGAGTTTGGTGCTGCTGCCGAGAAACAGTGAACTGGCTCCGAGCACGCGGGCCTGTTCGATCGCATACGCGAGTATTCGCCGACCTATGCCACGGCCGCGGAGCTCTGGTATGACCGCCATTTTGGCGAGTTCGAAGACGCCAGCCCCGAAAGGAATGAGGGCGCAGCAGCCGACCGGAGTCGGGCCCAGCAGCGCCATGAAGATCATCCCGCCGGGTTGAACGATGTGCTTCTCAGGTTGGCTCAGCGTCTGGTTGTCGCGTTCTTCCATAGTGAAGTGGCGAGCGATCCATTCTTCATTGAGGGCACGGAATGCAGGGGCATCCTCCGGTTGAAAGAGCCGGAGGAGGATATCGGCTGCTGTCGTCTTCAGCATCAAACCTGCAGCGCGTGGAGATAAGGTACGCTGCGCCTCATGAGATCGAGGTCCATCTCAACAAAGTAGTTCTTGATGCCGCCCGTTTTCGCCGCGGAGAAAATCTTGTGCCAGTCGAGAGTCCCTTCGCCGACGGCAACAATCTTCCTGGTCTTGGCAGACCAGCCCTGAACGTGCATCGAGATGAAGCGGCCTGGGTACTTGTCGAAGTACTGCGCGGCATCATAGCCCTCGGCGATGGTTGAGACCTGGAACTGAAACTGGACGAGCTTGGGATCGAGAAGTTCGAACAGAATGTCGTAAGTGCGCTTGCCGTTCACCATTGACAGTTCGAAATCTTCGTTATGGAGCCCTTGCTGGATGCCTGCCGCCGCAGCCTGTTCAGCAATCTTGTTGTATTCGTCAGCCGCCCGCTTGACATCGTCCATGGTGGGATTCTTGGGACCGTCCAGGCTGGGCACCATCATCTGTGTGAGGCCGACTTCTTTCGCCCACGCGATTCTGCCCGGCGCATCTTTCCGGAGTTCTTGAATACTGAAATGCGAGCTGATGCAGGAGACGCCGAGGTCACCGAGCATCCGCTTGAGCTCCGCTCCCTTGTACTTCCCAACGGGGGCAAAACCGCCGTCGGCGTAGCCTACCGGCGAACAGAGTTCGATCGTTTGAAATCCGGCTGCTGACAATTCCTTGATTGTGCCGGGGAAGTCGCGGGCAATGCTCTCGCGCACCGGATAGGTCTGGCAACCGATGGGCATCCCTAGAGGATTAGCACGCAGGAGTGAATCGCTCGCCGCGATAGCGGAAGCCGCCGCGGTCGTGTTGATGAGAAAGTTCCTTCTGGAGGTGGGCTGCATCGTTCCGTTTGATTATAGTTATCGGACGTTCAGGGTCTGCAACATGCGGGAGAAAATGGGGCGCATTCTTTCGAAGTCGGGTGTAGGCGCAACGAAAACGAAGTACCGCAGCAGAGAACTGTTGCGTTGCGGGAAGGCGACGATCCAGTCGTGTTCGCCTTTTCCGTTGTTTCCGGACGGATTATTGCATTCCACGCTGCGGGCGCTGACTCCGGAGAGCGACACGTCGCCTCGATTCCCAGGAGTGAGGCCCGGATTGTCACGAGCGATGTCTTCGATGAGGCCGTCGAGCGCAGCGTCGAGATTGCCGGAATTCTGCGGCTGGTAGCGGTCAGTCAGTGCGCCGTAGATGACGCCCCCGGCCCGGCCGTCGGCTGAGCGGCCAATCCCGCCAGGCGGCGCGAACATCGCGGCAGACTCATTTCCATATGCCTGCCAATTGCCCGGGATCTCAATGGAGTAGCCACTGCCCTGGAAGGTCTTCCAGCTGTCGGACGTATTCATGTCGGCCGGTGTTGCCGTGGCGGCGGTTCCGGCGGGCTGATTTATCCCAGTGTCCACGGTCTGATTCGGGCTTTGGCTCTTCCAGGCTCCTGAAGAGACCTCCTTGGCCGTGTAAGCATGCATGCCTGCCACCCGGGAATGGATATTGGTGAAGGCGGGCGTTGTGCTGACGTAGTTTGGCTTGGGAACGAAGGTCGCCACTTCCTTGTCGATGTACTCGGAGCGATTGCCCGGGTTGGGGTGATCGCTGAGAAACTGCGAGCCGCCCGCGCCGTACTTGGACTGTAGGATCTCGAAGAACTGAGACATGGCGCGAGGATCGTAACCCGCGTCGTACATGATGCCGACACCGAGAAGGTCCGCTTGCCTTTCGGCTCCGCGTGACATTTTGAGGAAGCCGAGGCCTGCGGTCATTCCGATGCCCTGTCCCACGACCTCTCCACCGGCTCCGCCGAGCAGAACGCCCGCAGCGATTTGGCCGATGCCCGCGATCAGTCCTACTTTCTGCTGTTTTACTGCGTTGCACACTGAGTGCTGCAGGACAACATGGGAGAGCTCGTGGGCCATGACGCCGGCGAGCTGTGCTTCATTGGTGGCCGCCTGGATAGTGCCGAGATTGACGAAGACCGTTCCCCCGGGCAGCGCAAACGCATTGATCTCCGCTACGTTTGCGACGCGAAAATTGTAAGGCCACTTGTAGCCGGGAGCCTGGGCGGCGAGCTTCCGCCCGAGCTGCTGGATGTACTGTGACGCAGGGTTGGAATCCGGGAGCACGGGCATCTGGGCGTAGACCTGCTGCGCCGCCTTCTGTCCCAACTGAATCTGCTGTTCCGGTGTGAAGTTGTTCTTGCATGGCATGAGCTCCACGCGGGCATGACAGAACTGCGCCGGCGCCAGAAAGGCGAGCAGCAACAGGGGGAACTGGCCTTTGATCTTCGGTAGCATCTTCTATCTATAAGCATAGAGGCGAAAGCCGGGGAGCATGGCGCATGTTAGCCGCGGGGCCGGCGTTTGGCATCGAGCGGGACGTAGCCGTTCAGGAGCTGACGGTTGGCGGGATTGCAGTTCACGTAGTAGCCAGCCTGAGTGGTGGGATTGTACGCCGAGCTGCCTTCCTTGCGGCCGCCGACGCAAGCGGACTCGATCGCGCGCATGATTTCGGCGCGGTTTGGTCGCCTGAAGTAAGGGCGAACCTGCCTGAGGCCGTAGGCGGCAGGGGCCTTTTCCATAGGCAGGAATTTCTTGAAGTCAGATCGCTTATCGGCGATACCGTGCAGGTTTCCTCCGGAGCAGGCAGCCACCACCAGAGCTAGAGAAACGGCGAGGATTGGGTTCAGACGGGAACGCACCATAGCTCTATTCCAGCAAAGTTCATCTTCTGAGTTCGTTGAACAGCGAAAAGAAGGAACGCTGTGGTGTCTCTTTATTCAGAACGCAGTGCGTCGACTGGGTTGACCGATGCCGCCCGGCGGGCGGGAATGTAGCTTGCGAGAAGTGCTGCGGCAGCAAGCACAAAAGCCACAGCGGCCAAGGTCGGAAGATCCCATGAGCTGACGCCGAAAAGCAGGCTGCGCATCATGGCGGCTGCGCCCAGAGAGCAGACCAGACCGCCAGCCAGGCCACCCGCGGTCAACCAGCCGGCCTCACCTAAAATGAGATGGTGCACAGCGGCGCGCTCGGCGCCGAGCGCCATACGGATGCCGATTGCCCGGGTTCTTTGGGTCACCGAATAGGCAACAACTCCATACAGCCCGATGACTCCCAGCAGCAAGGCGACGCCAGCAAAGGCTCCAACCAGCCATGCTGAAGAGCGATGCAAATAGGCCGAGGGCGATTGACTGATTCTCTCGGTCATGGTGGCTTCGGCAACCGTGCCGACCTCCGGGTCGATCTGACGAACGGCAGCGCTCATGGCCGGAAGTAGGGATCGCTCGGATTGGGATGCGCGAACGATGAGCGAGAAGTAGGTTTCGGGGCATTGATTGAAGGGCAGGTACTCGGTCGGCCAGATCTCCGAATCCAGCGAGCTTTCGCGGATGTCGTCCACGATGCCGATGACCTCACGAATTGACTTAGGCGACAAGTCGATATCTCCGAAGCTTTGGCCAAGAGCCTCCTGGCCGGGAAAATACTTCCGTGCCAGGGATTCATTGATGATGACCACCCGAGGCTTCGATGCATCCTCGGCATCGGTAAAGTAACGCCCTCGCAACAGCCGCGGGCGTAAGGCTGCGAAATATCCTGCGCTCACCGGCCTTGTGTTCACTTCGTTGTGCTCGCCGTGGAAGGGCCTGCCCAGGAACCTGATCCAGTCTGTGTTGCCATTGCCACTTACCGGGAGGAGGCTCGCAAGCCCTACCGACTTGACGCCGGGCAAAGTTCCTATGCGGTTCACGATCTCGCGCCCGAGCGCAACCGTCTGCTCATCCTTCGCGTATTTGGATTCCGGCACCACCACCTGCAGAGTGGCCAGATGATCGGGCTGGAAGCCAAGGTCCACGTGGAGCAAGTGACTGAGACTTTTGCCGAGCAGCCCGGCACCTACCAACAGCACCATGGCGATAGCCAATTCCAGCATCACAAGCTTCGCGCCGAGGCGACGCCACGCAACGCCCGCTGAACCGCGACTTCCTTCGGTAAGACCCTTCTGTAGGTCGGCGAACTGCAGCTGGAAGCTCGGGACAACCGAGAACAACACGGCGGCAACTAGAGCGATGGCCGCTGCAAAGGTCAAGACGTGGAGATTCAACCCAAGCTCATGCAGATAAGGCGTTCGCGCCATCATGTCTGCTGGGATCAATTTGCCCAACAGTTTCATAGCCCACTCGGCAAGAAGAAGTCCAACGATGCTCGCCGCGGCGATTAGCACGAGCGCTTCCGTCACAATCTGGGTAGCCAATCTCAGGGACGATGCACCGAGGGAACTGCGGACTGCAATCTCACGCCTGCGCGTTTCGGAGCGTGCGAGTAGGAGGCTCGCTACATTCACGCAGCCCATCAAGAGCAGGAGCATGCCTCCGCCCAGCAGGACCAGCAGTATGGGACGAAGATCTCCCACAATCACTTCAGAGAGAGGCAGGACGCTAACGCCCTGGCCGCGGTTGGAATTCGGATATTCTTTTTCCAATTGTT
>JAOAPP010000514.1 GCA_025462985.1 Bryobacterales bacterium
GTTTGCGCGCACCAACTCGGCCGGGACCGCGACGGTAAATGCGACGGCCGGCAGCAGTGCGGAAGCCAACCAGGAGCTCTTCATCTTTCAGAAGATCGAAGATGCGTGGAAGATCGCGCGTTACTGCTTTTCGACCACCAACCCACCCCGCATATAGAGCTTGAGGACGCGAATCATGGCCACGATGAAAGCCGCAGTGATGCACGAAGCAGGAGGCCCGGAAGTTCTAAAGATCGAGAGCCGTTCCATCCCCTCGCCGCAGAGCGGCGAAGTGTTGATTCGCGTGAAGGCGTTCGGGCTCAACCGCTCCGAACTCTTCACACGCCAAGGCCACTCGCCTGGTATCAAATTCCCGCGGATCCTTGGTATAGAGGCAGTGGGCCTAGTCCAGGAAGCACCCGGCGGGGAGTTCGCTAAGGGCGATGTTGTCGCGACCGCCATGGGCGGAATGGGGCGGCAGTTCGACGGTAGTTACGCCGAGTATACTTGCGTGCCCGCGATCCAAGTGCAGGCCGTTAAGACCGAACTCCCTTGGGAAACGCTGGGCGCCATCCCGGAGATGCTGCAAACGGCGTGGGGCTCTCTGTTTAAGTCACTTCGTCTCGAGAAAGGCGAACATCTATTAATCCGCGGCGGTACGACCTCAGTCGGGCTGGCCGCGGGAGTGATCGCCAAGAGCCATGGCGCTTCGGTCGCGGCGACGACACGTGACCGTGCCCGCGACCAGTTGCTGCGTACGAGCGGCGCCGATCAGGTCTTTATCGATACCGGCTCGATCGCCGAAGAGGTCAGGAAAGTATTTCCGAACGGGGTCGACAAAGTGCTTGAACTGGTGGGGACGACGACCTTGAAGGACTCGCTGCGCTGCGCCAAACAGCGGGGGATCGTCTGCATGACGGGCATAGTCGGCAACAAATGGTCGTTCGATGATTTCGCCCCCATGGAGGCAATCCCCACTGCAGTGTGCCTCACCACCTACGCCGGCGAGTCGCGCGACTTCATGCAAACGCCTCTGCAGGAATTAGCCGAGAAGATCGCGGCGGGCAGCTTGCACGTCCAGATCGGCAGGACCTTCCTTCTCGATGAGATTGTTGAGGCGCACCGTTGCATGGAGGAGAACAAGGCCGGTGGAAAGATCGTAGTGTTGACTTAGCGGGTGACCGTTTACTGATCGCCATAACATTTACAGCGAGCGCAGGAAAGTTATGAGATCCTGTTGATCTTCGCGACTCAATCCGTTGAAGCGAGAAGTGACTCCTTGTGCCTCTCCCGCATGGCGTTCGATGGCATCTCCCAGAGTGAGCGACCCGAGATCGTGCATAAATCGAGACTTGATGCGCAGCCCCCAAAGCGCAGGCGTGCGCAATTTGTTCGCGGTGTCTTGTGGTCCGACCTGCACAATGCCATCACCGGTTCCCACGTCATGTAGCAAGAAATCACCGTACGGGTGGATGACCTTGTTTCCTAACGCCTCTGGAACCGTGTACGCGCCGCCGTTAATCTTTGTGCCGGCCCGGTCCGTGGTCATGGTTGGCACGTGACAGGTAGCGCATCCGACCGTTGCGAATAAGTGCTGTCCGGCTATCGCGTCCGGTGTCGCTGCCACAACGGCATCGCGGGGCGGTACTTGCGTGCCTCGAATAAATTGAGCGAAGTGGTCGATGTCGGCCAGGCCGAGATTATCCGGCGTGTCTTCGAGATCGGAACTCACTTTGCAAACCGATGTCACATCCGTGGGCTTCAGGCGGTTGGTGACCCCCATCTCATTCAGGTAAGCATCCCCTGCAAACGACAGTATGGTCGGGTCCTGGTCTTTCCAGCCAAAGCGGCCAACACCTGTGTGCCCCGGCGCTTCCAGGATTGGAACTTGAATCGCCTCGCCGTGGATCATACCATCGCTTTGGGCGGGCTGATTAGCAGCAATGGCAAGCAGCGTTCTATCGTCCACCGACTCTACGAATCCGTCCCCCAGGGTGTTGAGCACTGCGCGCAGGGTCCGCACATTCTCCGAATCCGGCACATGCTCCTGCGCCTGCGGGCATATCGAGCGATCGTTAACGATCGACCGGCCCGAAATGGAATTTGCTCCACCGTTGATCAGAATAGTCGGATTGACAAAGTTTCCATTTGCGGCTCTATGGCCGGCGCGAACCTCCGTGATCTGGCTCGCCGCGCCGGTCACTCCATTCTGATGACACTCCGCGCACGATGTGGCATTGAAGACCGGACCAAGCCCAGTGCTCGGATCGTGCCGCCGTTCAAATTGTGCCTGATCGAGAGCGAATGTGTCACCGGACGGCTCTGCTATCCCGTTGCTGGTACTTTGCGATCCTGGATTTTCGCCAAGCGTGGGAGTGGTAAACCCGGCTGGTGCTTCCGTTTCGTATTGTTGCGCGACTACGCCGACCACGCCTAACGCGGCTCCCACAAAAAGAGAGAGAACGATCTTGCTTCTCATAGCTGGAATCTCCTGAACGAACGCTGTTACTGAGCTACTCGGAAGGACGCTTGCCCGGATTACTGCGCCTCGAAGTACCTCGC
>JAOAPP010000541.1 GCA_025462985.1 Bryobacterales bacterium
TTGTAAGCTGTCGAACCGGCCGCGAACATGGACACTGCCATCGCCGCTTCGGGCTTCCAGCATCCCATCGAGGTCATCCGCCTGAATACTGCCGTCGCCCGTATCGGCCCGTACAGAGCCATGCAGGCCGGTGAGCCTCACTGATCCATCCCCTGTGTGAATGTATCCGGTCAAATCCCGAGGAACGCGCACCGTCAGGCGGGCCGAATGCTCGCCGAAGCTGTGGCGCGTATTTGGCTCCTTGATCTCGAGATCGATCCTATTCCCGTTCTGGTGCTCAATGACGCGCACGCCCGAATTGCCGATCGTCCATCCGCGCGTGCTGAGGTTCGCTTCCACAGCATCGTTTGACCCGGCCTCCACCGTGATGGAAGCATCTCCAGCCGAAATGTGAACCTCCGGAGTCCCGTTCACCGGCCACTGCTTGTTCCACTCGTCAGCCTGCGCCGCCATCGCAGCCAGCCCCAGTATTGAGACCGCCACCAGCCCTCGTTTCATCCGCTGAACCCGTCCTCTCCAGATCTCATACGATTTATACGAGCTTCGAGTTCCGCGTCATTAGCCGAATGGGTGATCAAGGGACGGGCTCGGACCGGTGAAGAGCTTCGCGCCATCCTCCGTGATGTACATGTCATCTTCGAGGCGTATTCCAAACTCCCCGCGCAGATAGATTCCGGGTTCGTCGCTGAACGTCATGTTGGGCTGGAGGGGAAGCGAATTGCCTCGCACCAGGTACGGCCACTCGTGTCCGTCCATGCCGATGCCATGTCCCACCCGGTGGGAGAAGTGCTTGTAATCCGGCCCGAACTGCGCCTCGTCCACCACTTTTCGCGCCGCAGCGTCCACTCTCTCACAGGGAACGCCCGGCTTCGCCGCGATCAGAGCGCTGTGCTGGGCCGCCCGAACCACATCAAAAACGCGGCGAATTTTGTCGGATGGCTTCCCCAGAACGAAGGTACGAGTGATGTCCGAGTTGTAGCCCTCCACGGTACAGCCGTCGTCGATCATGACAGGCGTTCCTTCGCGGATGACCTGAGGGGTCAGCGAGCCGTGCGGCAGAGCACTGTGTTCGCCCACTTCCACGCTCGCTTCGCCTCGAAACCCAACGCGGGCATACGCCTTTGCGATTAACTCGCCGGCGTCCTCCTGCGTCATGCCTGGGTGCAACGGGTTGTAGACCGCCTTGTACACCGCGAGAGTCGCGTCGTTGGCAATCTGCATCAGCTCCAGTTCGTGCGGGCTCTTCACTATGCGGCACCCTGCTGTTACTGGAGTGGCGCTGGACAGGTGCAGCCCAGGGCTCACGAGTCCGATCTCGTTACTGAATACAAACGGAACCCGTTCTTCTACGCCAAGAGTTCCGGTCGCAAACTGCCGCGCCTGCAATCCGCTGTGCACCAGGCGAAACGGGCTCTCATTCTCCTGCCAGGTCATCACGTCTGCGTCTTCCAGCGGACCCTGATTCAGTTGCTCTCTTGCGCGCTCTTCCTCAAATGCAGGACAGACACAAAAGGCCTTCCCCTTCCCAGGAATGACGACTGCGAACAATCGCTCGCTATTCCCCCAACCAACGCCCGTGAAGTATTTCAGGGAAGTTCCGCCCGCCAGAAGAATCCCGTCCAAGCCATGCTCCGCCATCAGCTGCTGCGCCTTTTCAATTCGTGCTTTGCGTTCGGCCGTGGTGATTGGCCGCACCCGTGCGCGCATGGAACTGAGCGCCGAAATGCTGGGAGGAATATCGCTTGAGGAAGACGCCGCGTCAACGCTCCAGGCGCTTGCGGCGAGCAGGGAACTGCCCTTTAGGAACGTCCGGCGTGAGTCCATGGATGAATAGGTCCAGTGTCCCATTCATTCGGAAGGCCGGAGATCAGAGTGGGCGAACGATGTGATCCGGGCACGCCAGTTGCGCGCCATCCAGCAACTTCTTCGGCAGGTCCATCCCGGCTTTCGCCAGGAAAGGAACAATGGAGAAGAATCGCTCTTGCAGGTGCCGCTCCGGGTAGATCAGATTCATGACGTAGTCGGCGTCTTTCGCCGCACGGGCATCGCGGCGCAATGTCTCATCGGCCGTCTTGCGCGCCAGCTTATCTATTTGATGGAGCATCTTGGCCGCGCTTTTCTTCGCCGCGGACTGCAAAGTAGGATCGAAATTCGCTAAAGTTCCCTGCAAGCCTTGGATGGATGAGACCAGGCTCGCGCGCACCTCTGCAAATTCGTCCGCCAAGCCGGCAGGAACAAGCCTCGCGGCGATGCGGGACTTGACCAGTTGATGATGGTCCAGCAGGTCTGTCACCTTCAGATCGTGCTTCTGCAGTACCTTCTCCGCGCGCGTGTCGAGCAGCGTGAAACTGTTGCGAGGAACGATCACCGGCATACGGCCAAGCAGCCTGTCGTAAAGCACCTGAGCCTGGGCCATGTAGGCAATCTCGGCTGGGCCACCCACGTAGGCAACCGTGGGCAGAAGATAATCCTGCATCACCGGACGGAGCAGCGCGTTTGGCGAAAGCGCTGTTCCTTGCGCGCCGAGTTCCGCCGCTGTGAATGTCCGCTCGCGTGAGACAAAGCTGCCGTCTTTCCAGCGCACGGGGGTTCGCTTCCCATTGATGAGGAAGAGCAGCGACGTATCTGTCTCAATGTTGACCTGGGCGTGATACCCGGCCGATTGCAGCTCTTTATTTCTCTCGCGGAGCGCCGGCAGAATCGAAGGGAGCGCCTCAACCGCGCATTGCAGCAAAGGCACTCCGATTCGTCGTATCGCCGGCTCGAGCGGATCCAGAAACAGCAAGTCCAGATCTTCCAGGATTTCTTTGAGAAAGGTTCGAAACGCGGCCCCGAGTGTCGTTCCCGGTTTGTATGCCTTTCCGAGCGCCGCGATTACCTCTGCTGCAAATGGGAGCCGGCCAAGCCCTTCGGTGATCGAACTGCGGAGATCGTCCGCAAACTCGACAGCGCCTACCGGACCTCCATTTTCCGAGGTTGCAGACAGGGCGATCTTTCGAGGCCTCGCCTGATCGTCAAACACCCAGACATGATCCACTTCCGCCAGATCATGGTCCTCCGTCGCCAGCCAAAATACCGGGACGGCCGGAATTCCTTCGGCGCTCAGCTCTTTTGCAAGCTTGGCAGCCGTGACCGCCTTGTAGACCGTGTACGCTGGACCGGAGAACAGCCCCACCTGCTGACCGGTGACAACTGCCACCGTTCCGGGCTGTGCCAACTTTTCCAGTTGTGGAGAATCGCCATTCTGTTCTCGAAGCGCCTCGACGAGTGCGGCGCGCCTGTCGTCCGGAAAAACGATCTTCTGCGCCGCGCTGCGAAATGAGTCCGGATCTCCAAAGTAGCCGGAGTAGAATCTTTCAACCTTCTGAAAATGATACAGAAAGTCGCCGAACAATTTGCTCGTTCCGGGTATGTTGGTGTGGCGGACACACGACGGCTCCATGAGAATACGCAGTTAGCTGATGATCGCTTTCAGGATTAAGTTACCAAAAGTTCGGTGCGGCAGAGGAAAATAGAAGAGTGGCAATGGACGAACAAGAATTCAGGACTCGCTCTGACGAGGCATTGCAAGCCCTTTACCGGAAGCTTTCCCATGCATCCGAGCAATACGATTTCGAACCCGACTTTAATTCAGGCGCGCTCGCCATTGAGTTTGAAGAGCCGAAGGCAAAGTTCGTAGTCAGTCCAAATACGCCCGTGCGCCAGATCTGGGTCTCCGCGCACTCCAAAAGCTTCAAGTTGGACTGGAACAGGGACAAGAACGCGTTCGTTCTAGCCGATACCCAGCAAACGCTGGAACAGATGATCGCCGGAGCCATCGGTCAGCTCATCGGCGAACCGGTGACCCTTTAGGAAGCTGTGCCCGGCGTCTACATCTCATATCCCTTCTGCACTCAGAAATGCTCTTTCTGTAATTTCGCATCAGGCGTGTCCACCGCCGAGGCTAAGCACAGCTATCACGCCGCGCTTCTGGACGAAATACGCCGGCATCGCTGGCTGTGGGAGCCGCAGACGGTCTATTTCGGAGGCGGCACGCCCAGCCTGATGCCGCTGCCGCAGCTTGCGGAGCTCCTTTCCGCGATCCCGGCGCGATGTTTGCGCGAAGTGACGCTCGAGTGTGCGCCGGGAACTCTGACGGCCGAAATGGTCGCGCAATGGCGCTGTCTCGGTATCAATCGGGTCAGCCTCGGGGTGCAATCCTTCATCACGGAAGAGCTCCGGCAAACAGGCCGCCGGCACACGGCAGCTACTGTGGAGAGCGACGTGGCCCTGCTGCGGGCCGCGGGAATCGAGAACATCAACGTCGACCTGATTGCCGGCCTTCCCGGCCAGACTCGGGCCTCCTGGGAGACTTCGCTCGACTTTCTCGAACGGCTCAAGCCGCCGCACGCCTCGGTGTACATCTTCGAAATCGACGAAGACAGCCGTCTCGGTAAAGAGGCGCTTCTCGGAGGCGTTCGCTACGGCGCATCGATACTCCCAAGTGAGGACCTCACCGCAGAACTCTACGAGCGCGCCGTCGAGCGCCTTGCCGAACTCGGAATCCAGCGCTACGAAATCTCAAACTTTGCGGAACCGGGTCGCCAGTCGCTTCACAACCTCAAATACTGGAATTTGCAGCCATATGTTGGCTTTGGCCTGGACGCATCTTCCTTTGACGGCACCCGCCGCTGGAGCAACGCCGACACCCTCGAAGCTTATCTGAAAGGCTCCGTTGAAGCTCCATCGCCAACCGATGCCTCCGAGGAGCACTTTTTTGTAGGCCTGCGCCTCTCGGACGGCATCGAACCGACTGAGCCGGAATGGTCCCGCTTCGCCGACCCGATCGCCAAATGGATTGGCGAAGGAATGTTGGAACAGAACGGACAGCGGCTGCGGCTTTCGGACCGCGCAATCCTTTTGTCGAACGAAATACTACAAGACTTTATTAATGCCTGACACTCAACGCTTCATAGACCTTCGCAGCGATACCGTTACCCAGCCGTATGAAAAGATGCGCCGTGCAATGGCCGCGGCTGAGGTGGGCGACGACGTTTACGGCGAAGATCCCACCGTCAACCGCCTCGAGAAACGTGCTGCCGAGATCCTCGGCAAAGAGGCCGCCCTGTTTGTTCCCACGGGCACTATGGGCAACGTAATCGCCATCAAACTCCACACCCAGCATGGTGAAGAGGTGATCTGCGACTCCCGTTCTCACATCGTGGACTGGGAGCTTTCGATGATGGCCTGGTTTGCGGGATGCATTGCTCGGACCATTCCGACAGCTGACGGCATTCTCACGTGGCAGTCCATCGCGCCGGCGCTGCGGCCCAAGGGTCCGCACAACGCACCCACCACGCTGATCTCCCTTGAAAACACGCACAACATGTCGGGGGGCTCCGTGTACCCGCTGGACACGCTGGACGAAATCTGCGCCGAAGCGCATTCCAGAGGGCTCAAGGTTCATATGGATGGTGCCCGGATCTTCAACGCGGCCGCTGCGAGCGAT
>JAOAPP010000810.1 GCA_025462985.1 Bryobacterales bacterium
CTGTAAGACACGGAGGGATTTAGACGGGATCTCTAGCCGGGGCGCAGCAACGTAGTACTGATCCGCTCTAGCCAGCGGAGCTGCTCCTCGGTGTCCGGGACTGAACAGCCTCGGGCTGCCGCGATCGTCGAGAATGCATCTGCAACGGTGGTGAGTTTGCGGCAAGCATGCGTGACACGGCGAAGCATTTCCTGATAAGTTCGAGAACTTGAGTTCAAGGGGGTTCATGCAAGATGACTCAAGAGACGACGAATGAACGGGAAGATCTGGAGCAGCTACGCCGCCGATTTGAAGAGTTCAGGAGCACACAGACCACACGAGGGCGATTGCCAGAGCCATTGTGGGATGAAGCTGGGCGAGCAGCCAATCGTTACGGTGTGAACGTCGTGGCGCATGAGTTGCGGCTGGATTATTCGAAGCTGAAGCGGCAGATGGGAAAGCAGGATCGGCCGAAAGTCAGCCGGAAGAAGGTTTTGCCGCCCACCTTCGTCGAACTGATCGGGACAACGCCGGGACCGATGACCAGTTGCCTGGTGGAGATGGAATTGGCACAGGGAGAGAAGCTGCGTCTTGATCTGAAGGCCATTGCCACAACCGAGTTAGCGGGGCTGATCCGGGCCTTTATGGGCCGCTAAGAGATGCTGCACATCACGCCGCACGTGCGGATTCTGGTAGCCATCGAGCCAGTGGACCTAAGAAAAGGCATCGATGGACTGGCCGAGTTATGCCGAACAACACTCTCGGATGATCCATTCTCCGGTTGCCTGTTCATATTTCGCGGAAGACGCGCCACGGCGATCAAAGTCTTGCAGTATGACGGGCAAGGTTTTGTGTTAGCGCAGAAACGGCTTTCGAAGGGACGGTTCGTCTGGTGGCCAAGCGGCTCCGGGCCGGCGCGTTCCTTGGAGGCATATCAAGCGCAGTTGCTTTTGGCGGCGGGCAACCCGGACACAGAAGCGGCACCCATGTGGCGGCGAGTGAGTTGAATAAGCGAGGAAAAAAAGACCCATCCAAGGGCTTGCGTTCGAGTAAGTCTTCTGTCACACTGCTGTTGTGCCGGAAGAGTATCGGTATCGAGGACGCATCATTAGTAGCGCAGAGATCGCTTTTCTGCACGAGTTTATTGCTGATCATCCAGAGCTAAGCCGATGCGCGTTATCGCGACAGGTGTGCGAGGCGTGGCAGTGGAAGCAGGCCAACGGGGCGTTGCGCGAGATGGTGTGTCGCGGCTTGATGCTGGCTCTGGAACGTGCGGGACACATTGAGTTGCCTCCGGTGCGGTTCAAGGTGCGCAACCATTTGGCCGAGCGCCCGCGGCCTGAACCCGTGGTGCCGGACAACCGACCCGTTCGAGGTCCGCTGTGCGAGTTAGGACCACTGGACTTTCAGCCAGTCAGACGCACCTCCAACGAAGCGCTGTTCAACAGTCTGATGGAGCAGTATCACTATCTCGGCTATGAGCAGCCGGTTGGGGAACATGTGAAGTATCTAGTGCACGCCAGAGGTCAGGCGATTGCCTGTCTGGCATGGTCCTCGGCACCGCGTCACTTGGCGAATCGCGACCGCTTCATTGGCTGGAATATGAAAACTCGGAAGCGCAATCTGCATTTACTGGCATATAACACGCGCTTTCTGATTCTGCCCTGGGTCCAGGTACCGCACTTGGCTTCGCACATTCTAGGGCACATGGCAAAGCTAGTACCGCAAGAGTGGCAAAAGGTCTATGCGCATCCTGTGTACTGGCTGGAAACTTTCATTGACCCGGGGCGCTTCAAGGGGACGTGTTATCGGGCCGCCAACTGGATTGCATTGGGATCCACCACCGGCCGTGGCCACAACGCGCCCACGAAGAAGCGCGCACAACCGGTGAAGGAGTTGTTTGGTTATCCCTTGTGCGCACGGTTTCGTGAGTTATTAAGTCAATGATATGAAGCGCTCCAGACAGCGAGTGGATGTCAATCTGCCAGAGCTGGATCAGGTTCTGGAGCACGCTCTTGAGGCTCCGCTCAGCCGACTGGATTATCAGAAGCTGAAGGGCATCCTGCACACACTGGTGGAATTGCTGACACCCTCTCGCAACACGGAGAAGACAAAGTCAGTGTTGCCTCAGACGCTTTCCTGCAAAGAAAGCCCAGCAGCAAAGAAGCCGCCCCGACCCGGACACGGTCGCAATGGCGCGAACGCTTTCGCCGGCGCACAGAAGGTAACGGTTCAACATGCAAAGTTAAACGCCGGTGATGTCTGTCCAGAGTGCGAAAGAGGGAAAGTTTACAGACAGAAAGAGCCGAAGCCGCTGGTGCGAGTCATTGGGCAGGCACCGCTGGCGGCAACCGTGTATGAGCTGGAACGGCTGAGATGCAATGGTTGCGGCCAGGTCTTCACCGCCGAACAACCGGTAGGGGTCGGACGGAATAAGTATGACGAGACCACGGCTGCTATGATTGCGCAGTTGAAGTATGGCAGCGGTGTGCCATTCAATCGGCTGGAAAAGCTGCAACACAATCTGGGCATTCCGATGCCGGCGGCGACGCAGTGGGAGATCGTAGAAGAAGCGGTTGCTCCACTGAAACCGGCATGGAACGAGTTGATCCGGCAAGCAGCGCAGGGCGAAGTGCTGCACAACGACGACACCAGCATGCGTGTGCTGCGGTTCGCACGCGAGCCTTCCGATAAACGCACCGGCGTCTTTACCAGCGGCATCGTGTCGATGGTGGGCACGTGGCGAATCGCGCTGTTCTTTACCGGGCCGAAGCATGCGGGCGAAAACATTGCGCAAGTATTGAAGCAGCGTGCCGACGAACTGCCCGTGCCAATCCAAATGTGTGACGCGCTTTCGCGCAACATGCCGAAACTGCCTGGGGTCAAAATCCTGCTGGCTCACTGTCTTGCGCATGGCAGGCGGCAGATTGTAGAGGTGGCGGAAAACTTTCCTCAAGAATGCGGATATGTTCTGGAGACGCTGGGCAGCGTCTACCACAATGATTCGCTGGCGCGCGAACGGGAACTGTCGCCGAAAGACCGGCTGGATTTCCATCGGAATCACAGTGCGCCGCTGATGAAGAAACTAAAGGAATGGATGAAGGCGCAACTGGCGGAACATAGAACAGAGCCAAACTCCGGTCTCGGTAAAGCCTTCTCCTATCTGCTGAAACATTGGGCGAAGCTGACGCTTTTTCTTTCGCAGGCTGGTGCGCCCATCGACAACAATATCGTCGAGCGCGCCTTGAAGAAAGCGATTCTGAATCGCCGAAATGCACTTTTCTACAAGACGCTGAATGGTGCCCACACAGGCGATCTGTTTATGAGTCTGATCCACACCTGTGAGCTGAACAGTGTCAATCCGTTCGACTATCTGATTGCTCTGCAGCGGCATAAAGATGAACTGGCGGCGCATCCGTCGGAGTGGATGCCGTGGAACTACGGCGAGACGCTGCTCCGGTTGACGGGCGCCGTTGCCGCGTAATAGCATGGGTCCGCTGCATTGGCCGAAAAGGATAGTGTTCGGCCAGGCGGATCGGACATCCTGGAATGCCTGTAAAACGGGCTTCTCGCAAACCAAAATCGAATAGGGTTTTTGGCCAGCCACGAAAACAGCCGAAAATGTTCCGGGTCGGCCTGTATGCCCGCGTTTCGACTCCGGACCAGCAAACGATTCCGCTGCAGATGCGTGCCATGCGCGAGTATGCCGTCACTCGCGGGTGGACGATTGCTCTGCAGGTGAAGAAAGTTGGATCCGGAGCTTCCGAACGTGAGCTGCGGAAGAAGCTGATGGAGGCGGCACGACGCAGGGAAATCGATATCGTACTCGTTTGGCTTCTGGACCGATGGGGCCGTTCGCTGCCGGATCTGGTGACCACACTCGAAGAACTGAATCATCTCGGTGTTGGCTTCGTGTCGCTGACCGAAGCACTGGATCTGACGACACCAACCGGCCGGGCGATGGCCGGTCTGCTTAGCGTCTTCGCGGCGTTCGAACACGAGATCCTGCGAGAGCGAGTTCGCGCCGGTCTCACTCATGCCCGGCAGAACGGGACACGGTTGGGTCGCCCTGCAACGACTGCCGTAAAATCGGCGGAGATTCGCAAGCTGTACCGCAACGGTGTCAGCAAGGCTGAGATCGCCAGACGCCTGCAAATCGGCCGCACCTCTGTTCGCCGCATTCTCTCCCCAACCTGATGAAGAAACCACGCAAGGATCCTGTCCGCGAGGACCGGATCCACGAGGAAGCCATCGTCGATGCCGGACCTGAAGAACAGGCGATGGGCTGGTACTACTATCTGGAGAACAAGCTCAGCTTCCCTTTCAATGCCACGTGCATCGCATCGAAGATCACCTCGCCGCTCAAGAAAGGTGAAGTCGTCGAAGCTCTCCGAATGGCTCCGGAAGATGCCTGCATGAAAGACATGCTCGTACTGGTCCGATGGCAGGAACGAAAACTCGCCGTCCCGCTCTCTCAGCTCATCGCAGTCGCACCTGACGACTCGACCGAAGAGGCCATCGGCGACTGGCACTACTGGGTTGCCTACGGTTACCAGCTCTGATTCCCCTGTATGCGCACGCTTGCCGGAAGCTCACCACTATGCATTCGATATCTGGATGAAGCGCAACTATCCATCCTGTCCGTTTGCCCGATACGCCGATGATGCAGTTGTTCACTGCGGCAGTCAGCAGCAGGCAGAACAAGTCATGCAAGCCATTGGCG
>JAOAPP010000575.1 GCA_025462985.1 Bryobacterales bacterium
CTACGAACTCGCGAGCCGCTGTGCGCAGTGAGTTCTCTCCGAATAGGATCGGTCGCTCCAGGCGAGACTCCTTGATCGAGCGTACAAATCTTTCGGCCTAAGCGTTCAGGTTCGGCGACTGCGGCGGGAGTTTCACTGACGGAACACCAACACCCGCAAGAATTCTCTGAAACTCTGCCGTGAACAGCGGGTCTATTTTAAGTCGTTTGTCAGCACGATCCGGTATCGCGCTTTACCCGCCTCAAGGTGAGCCAGCGCCTCATTGGCCTTCGACATGGGGAAGCTTTCCGTTATCGGCTCGACCTTGTGCCGCCCGGCAAACTCGAGCATCTTAATCACGGTTGCCGGCGCTCCCGAGGGACTTCCGCTGATACTCTTCTGCCCGACGATTAGCGGGAACGATGGCGCCTTCACTTCCGGCAGAACGCCAACCGTGTGGAAAATGCCCTTGGGTCCGAGCGCATTGATAAAACCCGGCAAATCGATTTCGGCCATTACTGTGGACAGAATCAGGTTGAATGATCCGGCAGCGCTCTTCAAATCTGGTTGCGATCTTGTGTTAATAACCGCATGTGCACCCATTTTCTTCGCCTCGTCCGCCTTATTGTCAGAGGTTGTAAATGCGGTAACGTGACAGCCCCATTTGTTGAGAAACTGCAGGGCCATATGGCCCAGGCCGCCGATGCCAACAACTCCGACGTGATCAGTTGGTTTGACGTCGAACTGAAGCAAGGGATTGAAAACGGTGATGCCGCCGCAGAGTAACGGGCCCGCTTTTGCCGGATCGACACTATCCGGGATGGGCGTTGCCCAAAGCCAATGGCATCTGACACGGGTCGCGAAAGCTCCGTGACGCTCGACAATAGTCTGCTCCAGGCTTCGACACATATTGTGGTCACCGTCCAGACATTGCGCGCAGTGAAGGCAACTTCCGGCGTTCCAGCCTAGCCCCACGGTTTGCCCGGCTGTCACTGATTTGGCATCGGGACCGGCCGCGACTACTTTGCCGATCGCTTCGTGCCCGGGCACGAAGGGGTATTTGCTGATGCCCCATTCATTGTTTAACATCGACACATCGGAATGGCAGATGCCGCAATATTGCACTTCGATTTCAACCTGCTCGTCTCCGAGCGGCCCTGGGTCGTATGAAAAAGGTTCGAGCCTGCCCTTCGCGCTCGATGCCGCCAACGCGTGAATTTCAATCATGGCGGGTTAGATGCAGGTGGCTTTGATTCCGGCTCGGCTAAGACACGCTGTCGCGATGTTCGCCAAACGTTCGCCGGAGGAAATCCGGGATTTCTTCTACAATCGCGCACCTATCACATCGATACGGTCAAGATAAAGGAGTGCACCGTTTCAATTCTGTCGGTCAGGGACTCCATGAGCTCGCTTCCGCCGAAGGGGTGGGGTGAGCCCGTTCCTCCGGCGAAAGCCAGTATCAGGTTCTCCGTGAGCAGGAATCGGTTGATGCGCGCCGAGTCCGCGCCCAATGATGCGCGCATGGCGATTTCTCGCGCTCGTTGCACGCGCAACATTCGCACACGCTAGCACTAGAACGGGCGATACTGCAGCCCAGGCAGTTAGCAACGCCGGAGACGTACTTCGCCCGTCGCCCACAACGAGAGTGGCCTTATTGCAACGTCGACGTTGCCGTTTGTTTTGGGGATATGTCCGCGCCAGACGAGCTGCCATTCTCCTCATCTCGGCTGCGCGTGGCTCACGCCCATCCCAACTTTCGAGCGTGCAATGACTTCAAGCCCTGAAAATGCCTCGTTTCCGTAAACGCAGGATCAAGATTGGACATAGGTATCCAAATCTGCGCCCAACTCGGCTTTGCTTGTTGCTGCGGGACTACTCCTACGACCGTAACGAGCCAGTCTATAATGCGTATCTTGCGACCGACGATCGCTGGATCGGAACCGTACCTGCGCCGAAGTCAAGTACAGCTACTTGGTAGGAGGGAAATTCGGGTGTGTTTCGGCCACATGTACAAGCCGAAAGGAATCTCGATATGGGGGTCGAGCGCATCACGGCATTCCTCTTTCAACACTTCCACCGGCCCAAATTCACGCCGAGCGTGAAGCCATGCATCCCTTTCGCCCATTCCTTCTGTCATGTACTGCCGCGCGAGTTGTTCGACGTGAACCTCAATCTCACGAGCCAGGTCCTTTTCGACCTTATCGCTGGTCAACAGGGAAGTTAAACGGTGGTGAATCTTCGAAATGAACGCATGGAGCGGCTCAGGCGTTTTGTATCAGCATCTGCACGGCACCGGAAAGACGATCCCAGTTCTCAAGCTCATGCTGCAACTGCCTCTTTCCATCCCGAGTTAAGGAACAGAACTTTGCAGTTCGACCGAGATCTGAATCCTTCCATTTGGCTGAAACCCACCCCTGCTGTTCCAGGCGATGCAGGGCCCGGATATAAAGTGATCCTTGCCCCGCTGACAGAACATCTTGAGAGAGCAGTTGGATAGGTTTGGCGATTCCCCACCCGTGCAAGGCTCGCGAGCAATCGTTTGCAAGATCAGCAGATCAAGCATTCCTTGGAGTAGGTCCGATGGCTTTGGAACGATGCCTCGATCATCGACAATTGAAGCGTAGATGTCGGATTGTACCGAAGTCACGGAATGAGCCACAGTCGTCGCGCGGAACCTGGACTGGAATCAGCCGGCACATCCTGTTGATAGGCAATCGGATCCAGCGGCCGAAAAACTAGTAGCTCGGGGCACCCGTTCTGAAGTTGACGTCCACCTTGTTCCCGCAAATGAGTGCGGTACGACAATGGAGACAGCCTGAATCAAAGACAGAAAGAATTGGAACTGACGCTCAGTTTAAAACGCATTGGGGGCGATGAAGCCAAGTTGCAGGACCAGGAGCTGATCCAACGGGTGGAAGCACAACTCGCCGATCTCGACCCTGCAAACAAAGAGCAGAAAAATAAGATCACCGCCCTCCATAAAGACAAGAATAGATTTTTGGGGAAATATTTTGCGTGATCCTTACCTCGGTCCGAGATCCACTCTGCTTAGCAGACTGCCGCCGCGACAGCAGGACCCGTCCGACGAGCCGGCGCGATGAAGCGCGTGACCCTGAGCTTTGATAACGGCCCGACCCCGGGCATTACCGAGGGCGTGTTGGAGGTGCTGGCACGCTACGGTCTCCTCTCGACGTTTTTCGTGATAGGGCAGCGGCTGGAGGCGCCGAGGAATGCCGCGCTGCTGCAGGCGATGAGCGCCGCGGGACATTGGATCGGCAATCACACCTGGAGCCACTCTGTGGCTTTCGGCGACCGTCAGGATGCGGCGTACGCGCGCGAGGAGATCGACCGCGCGCAGGCCCTGATCGGCGAATTCCCGGGTCAGGAGAAGCTTTTCAGGCCATACGGCAACTATGGGCTGCTGGGACGGCATTTGTTCAGCCGCAGCGCGCTCTCTTACTTGCGGGAGCAGGGCTACACCACGATCAGCTGGACGGCAGTGCCTGGCGACTGGTACCGCCCGGACTGGGACCGCGATTTCGAAACCCGGTTCGGCGATCAGGACTGGCCGGTTGTGGTTCTGCACGATATCGAGAATGCGTGCCTGGCCCGTCTGCCGGACTTCATCGCCAGGCTGCAGGATCGGGGTTTTGACCTGCGTCAAGGTTTCCCCGAAAGCGTCGTCGTGACGCGAAAGGGGCGGTTTGTCACCTTGTCCGGCGCTCTGGTCGCGGATGGCCCGCCGACGTGATGCCGCACATGCCCCTGCATCGCGTCCGAGATACCAACAAAAGAACCCAACCGAAGAAAGTGGATCACCAGAGATGCTTGAACCCCCCAAGACCACTCAGTCACCTCCTTTCCGCATCACCCGTGCGAGCCACCTCGCCTACACCGTCCGCGATTTGTCGCGCAGCCGGGACTTCTACACGGAAGTGCTCGGCCTGGTGGTAAGCGACGAGGACCGGGACACGCTCTACCTGCGCGGCATCGAGGAGCGGGTACATCACAGCCTGGTCCTCAAACGCACAGATGGCGCGCCCGCCTGCATCCGGGCCGGCCTGCTAACCGAAGACGAGGAGGACCTCGAGAAGGCGAAGTTCTTCTTCACGCAGCGCGGGATGCGGGCCGAATTCGTCGAGGTGCCGCATCAGGCTCGTACCCTGCACACCACGGATGTCGCGGGCACGCCGCTGGAGCTGTACTCTAAGATGACGCGGGCTGAGCGGCTGGACCAGCGATTTGAGGCCCTGCGCGGCGCCGGCGCGCTCCGCTTCGACCACTACCAGATCGCCGCGCCTGACATTCAGAAGGCCGCAAGCTTCTACGCCGATCTTGGCTTCCGCATCGTGGACTACATGGTCGTGTCCGGACAGCCGGTCGGCATATTCCTGCACATCAAGGACACGGTGTACGACGTGGTGTTCATCCGTCGACCCGGACCCGCGCTGCATCATTACGGCTACATCGTCGGTGGCATTAACGATATCATCCGCGCCTGCGACGTCGCCGGCAGGCTGGGCTATGGCGATCATGTCGAGTTCGGGCCCGGCCGACACAGCCTGGGCCATTCGTACTATGTTTACTTGCTGGATCCTGACCGCCACCGGGTCGAGCTGCTGCCACCCCCCAGTTACTACGGCGATGCGGATGACGGGCCAGTCGTCCATGATCTGACCGGGGTCCCTCGGGTGACCGAATCCTGGGGACTGCCGCCGCGCAGCAGCTGGTTGAAGAATGCATCGCTTTTCGAGGGGACGGTCTGCACCAGCCCGCCGCCGGGCGGGCCGGAGCCGTCACTGGAGGCCTACCTCAAGATGACCTGAGCCCTGGCGGCGGGCCGGCTCTCGTCGGCCCGGCGGCACTCCCCGGTCAATACCCTGAACAACACCCCGAAAGGAGCGGATTCGAGATATGGCGAGAATTGGCTATGTGAGCCGAGACACAATGCCCGAGGGCAGGACCGATCTCTACGATCGGCTGGCCGCCGAGCGAGGCCCAAATCTGGAGCACATCTTCCTGGCGCTGGCGAACGCTCCGGATCTCGCGGAGGCGGTCCTTGGGCTGGCGACGGCGCTGCGCAAGAAAACGACGCTGTCCCGGGTGTTCCGCGAGCTCGCCGTGGTCACTGTGGGCCTCGAGACCGATGCGCAATACGAGGTGGAGCATCATTGGAACGCGGCGCTTCGCGCCGGGGTGCGGCGGGAGCAGCTCGAGCACCTCGGCGATTTCGAGACAGCGTCGTGCTTCACCGGGCAGGAGAGCGCGGTGATCCGCCTGGCAAAGGAAGTAACGGTCGCGGGCAAGGTCGCCGATAGCACTTGGGAAGCAGTGTCTTTCCTGGGCGACCGGGGTCGGCTGGAGCTGCTGCTGACCATCGCCTGGTACAACTGCGTCGTTCGCATCATTCTGCCTCTGCAGATTGAGAAGGAGCCGTGGTTTGTCCGCCTGTGATCACAGGACCGAACACCCACGGTAACGATTCGTCGTGGTTTCGGCCACATCCGCCACCGCTCCTGAATTTTCTAAGACGGCGCCATTTACGAACCCGCAAGGGTGTCAGATATCACCCGACTGAGCATCACGATATGACCTCTCCGGCTCTGCTGCAAATAGGGGCGAAGACACGAAGCAATCTGCGGCTTGAATGTAGG
>JAOAPP010000596.1 GCA_025462985.1 Bryobacterales bacterium
CCATCTTTTTCTGCACTTTGGCCACTTCTTCCGGCTCCTGTTCGGCCGGTGAACTCGTGTTCCATGCCTTCAACGAAGCCTGCCACTGATCGATGGCTTCCTTCAGCTTGCCTTGTTTGAAGTAAACGTCACCGAGATGATCGTGAATGGTGGGATCCGTGCCCATCATTCGCAAGGAGCGCGTGAGCTGCTCCTCTGCATCACTCAATTTGTTCTGGTGGTAGTAAACCCAACCGAGACTGTCGAGGAAGGCGTAGTTGTTGGGATCAAGATCGACCGCGCGCTTGATCAGATCCTGCGCCTCCTGGAGTCTTACGCCCTGATCGGCCAGCATGTATCCGAGATAGTTCAGGGCAGAAGCATTGCTCGGATCAGCCTCGATCACGCGGCGAAACTCTTTTTCGGCGAGGTCATATTTCTTTTCCCGCTCATACATGGAGCCGCGCATGAAAGCGATTTGCACGGCATCGTCCTTTTCCGGGGAGAGTTTATCGGCGGAATCAAGCGCCTTGCTCATCTCCGTGAAGTTCTTACCCTGCTGGTAGGTTTCCGCGATCGCCAGGTAAACGCGCAAGTCGTCCTTGCCATCCAGCAGCGGCTTCAGCAGCGCGACCGCCTGATCCGCCTTACCCTGATCCGACAGCACCTCCGCGCGAACTTGCGTTACCATCCGATCTTTTGGGAATTTGGCGAATGCCGCTTCGCTCTCTGCCTGCGCCTTACCGAAATCTTTCCCGGCACGATAGGATTCGACAATCTGTACTTCAGCACGCGATCCGAAATCGGGATTGAGTGCTAGTTCCTGACGGAACGCGTCGACGGCCTGGTCGAACTGCTGATTGCTCCGGAGCAGCGCGCCGTATTTGTCCAGCATCTCCGCCCGAGTTCCCCGCTCCGCTGCGTTGTAACTCTTCTTGCCTGTGGTGTCCAGAAGACTCTTCATCGCGGCGACCGCATCGGCCAGCTTGCCTTCCTGCTGCAGGAGGACTACTTCGTTGTATTTGACGTCGGCGTTGTCCGGCTCCAGTTCCTTGGCTTTGACGATCATCTGGTGGGCTTGATCGAACTTCTTCTGCTCGCGATAGACCTGCGACATTCCGAGGTACGGCTCGGCCTCCTGCGGGTTCGTATCGGCCACCTGCTGATACGTTTTCAAAGCATCGTCGTAGCGGCCTGCTAAAGCCTGATCCTGGGCCATCGCGGCTTTCAGTTCGGCCCGGCTGGGGTCCAGTTCGAGCGCCTTCGCATACGTGTCCGCCGCCCGGCCATACTGCCGCATCTGCTCGTAAAGGTTGGCAAGTGCAACCAGGGACCGGGGAGAGGGATTCTTACTGGCCAGCTTCTCCAATAGCTCCGAGGCGGCCTTGGGGTTGTTGCGGTCCGAGAATACTCCGGCCAAGCCGGTAATCGCGTCCTCGTTGTCCGCGTCCGCAGACAGCACCTTCTTGAAGGAAGCCTCCGCGCCTACTGAATCGCCCAGCAGCTTCTGGAGCCGTCCCATCATGACCAGGCTGTCGGCATCGGACGGGTCCTTGTCGGTGATCAGCTTGTATTGCTCGATCGCCTTACGGGCCATGTTCTCGTCGACGTGATTGGTCTGGGCATCGCCAATCTGCTGGGTGTAGATGCGGGCCAGCACGCGCCGCGCGTTCAGGTCGTTCGGATTGGTTTTGAGGGCTCCTTGCGCCTCTTCGACCGCCTCTCGGATGCGGCCTGACATCCGATACAGTTCTGCGATATCCTGCACCAGGAAAGAGGCATTCTGATCGTCCTTCATGGCCTGGCGGTAGTTATCAATGGCTTTATTGACGTAGTCGTTGCGGTTGCCATAGGTCCCGGCCAGCTCCTCATAGAGGTGCCCAAGGGCGAAATGGTAATACGCGCCCGCCTTGAGCGAGTCCACCTGTTTCGAGACCCCGGGCAAGGCCGGGGCCGACGCGCCGGGTTTGTCTCCTGGTCTCTGTGCGAATGCCGGGGAAGAGCCCGGAAGCATCGCAGCAACGCAAAATGCCGCCGACAGCAGAACTCTCGGGCGGGGAAGGTTGATTTGGGGTTGAGGCATTCGACCGCTTACACTTAGAAGGGTTGACAGCCCTGATTCGGGCTGTTCACACAAGTATAGCTCCCAAACTGGCCCTCAGAGCGGCTTCGGCCCACGTGCCCGACTTGTTGCATCCCCCCAAATTACCCCTGCTTGCCCTTGTTGGTCCGACCGGCTCGGGCAAGAGCGAGCTGGCCGTAACGATTGCCGAGGCCTTTTGCGGTGAGATCGTGAATTTTGACTCCATTCAGGTGTATCGGAGGTTGGATATCGGATCGGCAAAGCCATCCCCTGCGGAGCAGCTCCGGGTTCCGCACCATCTTCTGAGTATTCTCGAGGTAACTGAGGAATTGACGGCGGGCGCTTTTGCTCGCGGTGCACGAACGGTCCTGGCTGAGGTATCGCAGCGAGGGCATCTGCCTGTGCTGGTGGGCGGCACCGGGTTTTACTTGCGCGCCCTTCTTGTCGGACTCTCTCCTGCGCCGCATCGCGACGAGGCACTGCGGGAAAAACTGACCGGTCGCTCTCCCGGAGCGTTGCACCGGTTTTTGCGGCGGCAAGATTCCGTGTCTGCCTTGCGGATTCATCCGAACGACACCCAGAAGCTGATTCGCGCGATCGAACTGACGGTACTGGCTGGCCGTCCGGCTAGTGAGACCCAAGCGGCGGCTCGGCGGGCGCTTGAAGGATATTCAGTAATCAAGATTGGCCTGGCGCCAGACAGGACCGCCCTGTGCACGCGGCTGAATCAGCGCTGTGCCCGGATGTTCGAGAGCGGATTGCTGGAAGAAACCGAAGCTCTGCTCGCCGAAGGGGTTCGGCCGGCGACTAAGTCGTTGCAGTCACTCGGATATAAGCAGGCAGTTGCATATCTGACGGGTGGAATGACGCTTGAAGCGGCGATCGAGGAGTGCCAGGTGAAAACCCGGCAGTACGCCAAGCGTCAGATGACGTGGTTCCGGGCCGGGAAAGATGTGTACTGGTTGTCCGGGTTCGGCAGCGACGAGGCGATCAAGCGCCAGGCCATGGAATACGTTCGCTCGTCGCCTGATTCAGTGGCGTAGCGGGGGCTCCATTTCCAAATAGTATATCAATGTTGCCGTTCATCAGCTAAGACCTGCGCGGGCTGTGAACTGTTCAGATATTCCGCTTGTTAGCCTTGAACTTGTGCTCCGAAGCATCCTGACACCTCTTGTTATCCTTCTTGCCTGCCTGCCGGCTCGGGCGGCAACTGTACTGGTACTACAGTTCCATAACGAATCGCAGTATTCAGACCTCAACTGGGTGGGCGAAAGCATTGCCGAGACTTTAATGACCGAGTTCGCAGGCGCCAATCAGATCGTCGTCAATCGCGCATCGCGGGCCGAAGCGACGCGGCGGCTCTCGCTGCGTCCTGACGCGAACTTTACCAAGGCTACGCTCTTGCGGCTAGGCCAGACGCTTGGCGCCGACTACCTTTGCTTTGGCAGCTTCGAGGTCAGCCTGCCCCAACCACAGGCGCCGCTGAAAGACAGTTCGATCCGCATCTCAGCGCAGTTTGTCGATGTGCGTAAATTGCATGACGGACCGGAGATTTCGGAAGCCGGGCGACTCACCGAACTTTCGCGGCTTCAGGAACACTTGGCCTATGAATCGCTGAAGTTTCTAGATCCCAAGGTTGACAGGAAGGCCGAAGACTTCATGTCGCCCCGAAAGGCGGTTCGACTGGATGTGGAAGAAAGCTACGTTCGCGGGTTGTTGTCCGCCAACCGCGAGCAGAAGCAGAAATGGTTTCTGCAGGCGGAGGCGCTGGACAGCAAGTTTCCCGGACCGGTGCTTGAATTGGGAAAAATCGCGCTGGAGCAGAAGCAGTACTCACAGGCAATCGACTGGCTGAGAAGGATCGTACCGAATGATCCGAACTACCCGGACGCACGCTTCAAAATGGGACTGGCGGCTTATGCGGCAAAGGACTATTCGGGCGCCGCAGGATACTTTCGGGAAGTCTCCAAGGCATATCCGCTCAGTGAGGTCTACAACAATCTGGGAGCGGCCGAGAACCAACTGAATCAGGCGAATGCCGTCGACGATTTCCGTCACGCGCTGGAAGGAGATCCGACGTCGACCGTCTACCTTTTTAATTTAGGAACAGCGCTTCTGAAGACTAACGCTTACGACGACGCCGTCAAACGTTTTCAACAGGTGTTAGATCGCGAGCCTAACGACAATGATGCGCGCCAGTTGCTTGATATTGCAAAAAGACGCGATCCGCAAGCTAGCGCGAGCAAGGCTCAGGTACAGCGACTCAAGAGCAGCTTCAACGAGACTGCTTTTCGTCAACTGAAAGCCATGCTGCAGCCAGAATCAGGACGTTGAGGGACGCCTCAGATTGGAAGTGCTGCCACAGCTCATTTAAGGAGAAGACGACTTAGAGCTCCGATCAGGCCGCCCCAGAGAAGGAGGGACATTCCCGAAGCGATCAGGACTCCTTTCGCGAAATCGATTCCGGCGTTTTCCACCCCGAATCGTTCGGCGGGCCAGCAACTCTCCACTGGTGTATGTCTGGTTCCACTTACAAGGGCTAGGCGCGTCGCAGACTTGGCAACCATTACAGCAGTATTAATAGTACTGTTTTGGGTATAGAGTCAAGCATTACTGGAATTTTTTTCCGCTGGACGAATAAATTGCATCTGACCGCAGCGGCCCTGAACCCTTTCTGCATTTCTCACATCTCCTCGCAACGCTCTCCGCCAAGGGTTGCGAGGCATGCCTGCCACTGGTACTCCGCGGCGAGTATAATCGGGGATTCCTCTATGCTTGAGGCATTCGGCCTTTCGGATCCTGGCTGCGTACGCACTAACAACGAAGACTACTTCATCAGTGACAAAGCCTGCGGCATTTTCATCCTGGCTGATGGGATGGGCGGGGCTCAAGCCGGTGAACACGCCTCCCGTATCAGCGCGGAATATCTATATTCGTTTCTGCTTTCGATGGGCGGCGTCGACGGACTCGTTACCCTGGAATCGGGTTTCGTGGAAGCACACCGTGCTGTCCGGGAGGTTGCCCGGGAGCACCCTGAGATGGATGGTATGGGTACCACGATGCTGGCCGCTTTGGAAGTTGCTCCTAACCAAATGCAAGTGGCGAGTGTGGGAGACAGCCGGGCTTATCTGGCTTCCGCCGGCCAACTATCGCTCGTGACACGGGACCAGACGTGGGTGGCGGAGGTGGGTAGCAAGCTCGGACTCAGCGCCGATGCGCTGAAATCGCACCCCATGCGCCACGTTCTCACGATGGCAATAGGCTCGGAGGAGGCTTTGCGCGTTGACTCGCAGGTGGTCTCGTTTGACGTGGGCGACCAGCTGCTTCTTTGCTCGGACGGTCTTCACGGGGTAGTAGAGGAACAATTTCTTGCGGCGGCGCTACTTTCTGAGAAATCTCTGAGCGAGAAATGCCACTACCTAGTCGAAGCCGCCAAAGCTAAAGGTGGACCGGACAACGTCACGGTTGTGCTGATCCAGGTCGTGTAGCGAGTGCGGCCGCAGAGCCGCATGAAATTACCTTCCCAACTCGCCACTATCGTTCTCACTCCTCTTCTCGCCATCGCGCCTATCAGGGCTGAGGCGCCAGCATCCGATCCGATTTCCCCGTTGCAGCTTCGCATCGCCATTGTCGATCGCGACAAGGAATCGGCTGCGACCGGTTCGGAGAGCGAGAAGGGTTTCACTGTACAGGTCACCGACCCTTCTGGCGCTCCCGTGGGCGAAAGTGCGGTCGTATTCCGCCTGCCTGATGAAGGAGCTACAGGATCCTTTTCGGATGGCGCGCGGTCCGCGATTGTCTACACCTCGGCGGATGGACGGGCCCGGGTTTCGAAGATCCGGTGGAGCGACGCTCCCGGGGTTGTGCCAATCAAGGTAACGGCTACAAAGGGCGAGGCTCGCACAGGCCTCCTTCTAGTTGAGAATCTCACGGCGCCCGTCCCAAGCACGGCGACGCCTGTTGCACCGGCCGTCTCTCGTACCTCAGTCGCTCCGGTGAGCAAGAGTGCCGAATCGGCAAGGACCGGTTCGTCGCCCGTGCCTT
>JAOAPP010000610.1 GCA_025462985.1 Bryobacterales bacterium
CAGGCACGCTCCGTGGAAGAGCCAGTGGCGGCCGAAGACGGGGACGACATATATAACTGGCCCTGGCTATACGCAGTCGAAGTGGGTCATTGGGATTTGACGGATCTGCAAGCCGCCAAACTGCGCGACTATTTATCTCGCGGCGGCTTTTTCATGTGCGACGATTTCCACGGAACGTGGGAATGGGAAACTTTCGTCGCCAGCATGAACCGAGTGCTGCCTGGGCGTCCGATCGTAGATATCCCGAACACCGACCCTATCTTCCACACCGTCTACGATCTGGACGACCGCTACCAGGTTCCTGGCGAGCAGTTTGTTTATACGAGACGAGTTTACGAGAGAGACGGCTTCGAAGCGCGATGGCGGGGCATCTACGATGACAAGGGCCGACTCATGGTGGCTATCTGCCACAACATGGATCTCGGCGACTCGTGGGAACACGCGGACAATCCTTTGTATCCGGAGCAGTACTCCGCGCTAGGGTTCCGGATCGGCGTCAATTATCTGGTTTATGCGATGACGCATTAGGTTTCCATGTTTGAGTTCCTCTTCAAGTATCCGGCCAGCGTTTTCTCGAAGGGGACCTTTGTGCTCCTGGGGTCATGGCCGAAGTGGGTGCTGGTGGCAGGCATCGTGGCTTCGGCGGCGCTGCTCGCGTGGGTCATCTGGCGGGGAAGCACTCGCCTGGCACGATCGGTGACGAAAGCCCGTGCCGCGGTTCTGTGGATGCTGCAGTCGGCGACCATCGCCGTTCTGCTGCTCCGTCGTTGGGAACCGGCAATCAGCGTCACAGCACTGCGCCCGCAGCAGAACATCGTTGCTGTCGTTTTGGACGACAGCAACAGCATGGGCGTTCGGGACTCCGGCTCCACCAGGGAGCAACAAGCGATCGAACTGCTGAACACACGATTGTTGCCGGAGCTTCGGAAGCAGTACCAGGTGCGGCTGTATCGGCTGGATTCGTCACTGAAGCGCATCCCTGATTTACAACAACTGCGTGCGAGCGGCACGGCCACTCAACTCGGGGCCGGGCTTCGGCAGCTAGCAGATGAAGCGGCGACACTCCCGGTCGGCTCAGTGATCTTGTTGAGCGATGGCGCGGACAACTCGGGGGGTATTGGCAGCGAGACCATGGCAGAACTGCGACGGCGTCGGCTTCCGGTGAACACGGTTGGTTTCGGCAGAGAGACGCTGGCGCATGACGTAGAGATCAGCGAGGTCGAACTGCCAAGCAGCGCACTCGCCAATTCCCGGCTGCAGGCGGCGGTGCGTATTCGCCAGAATGGGTTCGACGGCAAACGGGCCACCATGGTGGTGACCAGCGGCGGGAACGTGGTTGCCAGTCGCGACGTCACTTTGGTCGACGGTGGGCAGCAGTTAGAGAACATCGAGTTCGATGCCGGTAAGAGCGGCGTCAAGGACGTTGAGGTAAAGATTCAGCCACTCCCAGGAGAAGAAAACACGGCGAACAATCGAGTGACGCGTGTGCTTTCGGTGGACGGGACGAAGCGGCGGATTCTCTACGTCGAAGGTGAGCCGCGATGGGAATACAAGTTCTTGCGACGCGCTGTTGAAGACGACCCGGCATTGGAAGTGGTCTCCATGTTGCGTACTACGCAGAATAAGATCTATCGGCAAGGCATTTCGAATGTGAACGAGCTGCTGGACGGTTTCCCTTTGAAGCCCGAAGATCTGTTTGCGTACCAGGGACTTATCTTGGGAAGCGTCGAGTCGGGTTTCTTCACCCGGACACAGCAGGAAGCGATTCGCGAATTCGTGGACCGACGGGGTGGAGGGTTGCTGTTTCTCGGCGGCCGCTCGAGTCTCAGCGATGGCGACTACAACGTCCCACCGTTCTCGGAGCTTCTTCCGGTGAAATTGCCGGGACGGAAAAACACGTTTCACCGGGACCTTGCGGCGGCTGAGTTGACGGAACCCGGGAAGAAAAGCCTGATCTGCCGCATCGAAAACGATGCGGAAAAGAGCGCCGATCACTGGAATGTACTGCCCTACCTGGCCGACTATCAGGATCCCGGCACACCGAAGGCAGGAGCCGTGGTGCTGGCGCAAACCAACGTGGGCGGAAAGCGCGTGCCTCTGCTGGTCACCGAGAATTACGGTCGAGGCAGGACTGGGGTGTTCGCGACGGGAGGCAGTTGGAGGTGGCGAATGCAGCAGCCCGTAGCCGACATCAGTCAGGAGACGTTCTGGAGGCAGCTTCTCCGCTGGACCGCCGGTGGAACCCCCTCACGCGTGGTAGCGTCTCCCTCTGAGACCGAGTTGAATGATAACGGCAGAATCGAACTGCGAGCGGAAGTGAGGGATAAGAGCTATCTGCCTACGAGCGGGGCGGACGTGCAAGCCAGGATTATTGAGCCGGACGGCTCTGCCGAAACGGTTCCGCTGCGGGCGCAGGCGCTCTCGCCCGGTGTCTATGGCGCGAGCTGGACAGCGCCGAAGAACGGTTCCTATGTCGCCGAGATCTCGGCCAAAAGTGGGGAAACCGCGCTGGGCAGCGATGTGACGACCTTCCGGCGAGAAGATGGAGCAGCAGAAAATTTTCGCCGGGAACAGAACCGGGAGTTACTGCAGAAGCTGGCGGACCAGACCGGCGGGCACTACTATTCCGGGCGGGACGCGAAAAAGCTTCCGAGCGAGATTTCGTTTTCAGAAGCCGGTATCACAGCGCGCGAGAACAAGGACCTCT
Source organism: Bryobacterales bacterium (assembly GCA_025462985.1). Taxonomy (GTDB): domain Bacteria; phylum Acidobacteriota; class Terriglobia; order Bryobacterales; family Bryobacteraceae; genus Bog-105. The sequence continues at coordinate 2,708 of JAOAPP010000610.1, forward strand.
GGAACATGCCTGCGGTGTTTCTGATCCTGCTGGGTATCCGGTCCACCGAATGGCTGCTGCGCCGCCGATGGGGTGTTGTTTGAGGATTGCTGCGCTGCTGCTGCTAAGCCTATCGTCGCTTCAGGCAGCGAACTACTACGTGATTGTGTCTGGACTGGGCGGAACGCCAGAGTACCAGACACAGTTCGACAAATGGGCAACGGACCTGGAGCATAATCTGGGGGCGAATGGGCCGGACGCACACATACAGAAGATAACGGGCGCTGCGGCGACGCGCGAGAATCTGCGCCGATCACTTGCCGGCCTTGCAGATTCGATGCACGCGGATGATGCGTTCTCCCTGATGATGATCGGCCACGGCACGTTCGACGGCACTGAATATAAATTCAACATTCCTGGTCCGGACATCACAGCGGGCGAACTGGCGGATCTGCTGAACCACCTTCCGGCCAAGCGTCAACTGGTGGTCGACATGAGCAGTTGCAGCGGGGCGGCGATGGCGGCCCTGGCGAAAGAAGACCGGATTGTCGTCACGGCCACCAAGTCCGGGAATGAGAAGAACGCTCCTGTTTTTGCCCGCTACTGGATTGACGCGTTACAGGATCCGGCAGCGGATAGCGATAAGAACGGAACGGTATCGGCGCTCGAAGCATTCGAGTATGCGCGTCGAAAGACGTCCGGTTATTTCGATTCAGAGAAGTTGCTGGCAACCGAGCATCCGCTTATTTCAGATGACGAGTCTCGGAATTCGCTGCGCGACCCCAAGGCAGGCGGCCAGGCGCTGAAGGCCGCGGCCTTTCCGGTACTACGTGCTCCATCAGAGAACGTCCTGGCTGCGAATCCGCAGAAACAGCAGCTTTTGAGCAAGAAGCAGCAGCTAGAGGCCAGGATCGACCGACTGAAGTACGAAAAGGCTTCAATGGAACCGGAAGAGTATAAGCAGCAGCTTACCTCACTGTTGCTAGAACTCGCCCATACCCAGGCGGATATTGACCGATGAGATGCGCGGTGCTTTTTTTGCTCGCCGTGGTGGCGATGGCGGAGCCGGCCGATCAGTGCCGGGTAGAGCAACGTCACGGCAAACTCAGTGCAGCACGAGGCTGCTACGCAACCTTAACGCGATCTTCGGATCCCTTCGCACAGGGTGAAGGGTTTCTCGGACTTCGGCAATACGAAGAAGCGAACCAGGCCTTTCGCGAGGCCGACAAGAAACACCCAAACTCAGCTGTCGTGAAAACGGCGTGGGGCAGAGTTTACGCGGAGCACGCACAGCCGGGCGACGCCGCGAAGCTCTTTGAAGAGGCGATTGAGAGCGACAGGAACTACGCTCCGGCCTATCTGGGGCTGGCTCGCGTGCTCGCGGAAGGATTCGACAAAAACGCGCTCGACCTTGCGCATCATGCTCTGCAGCTTGATCCGAAGCTGGCGGAGGCACACGAACTGCTGGCGTATATGGCGCTCGAAGACAGCGACGGACAGCTCGCCGCGGAAGAGGCACACAAGGCCCTAGAGAATTCGACGGAAGCTTTGGACGGCATGGCGGTACTGGCCTCCATAGACTGGCTGAACGGCAAATCCGGGAACGCGTGGATTGAACGGATCCTACAGATTGATCCGGCTTACGGCGAGGCGTATGCCACGGGCGCTCACTTCTTTGTTATCAACCGGCGTTATGAGGAAGGCATTCGCCTGTACCGGAAGGCGCTCGATCTCGACGGTGAACTGTGGGGAGCGCGTTCGCAGCTTGGCATCAACCTGATGCGGATTGGACAGGAACAGGCCGCAAAGGCAGAACTGGAGCGATGCTTTGACGCGCATTTTCGTGATGCGCAGACTGTGAACGCACTACGCCTGCTAGATACGTTGGATCAGTATCAAACTTTCAGCGCGGATAACGCCGAGCTGGTCCTGAACAAAAAAGAGGCCGGGCTGCTGCAGCCTTACATTCAACCGGAGCTGCAGCGCGCAATCGCGACCTACGAGCGGAAGTACAAGATGAAACTCCCGGGCGCCGTTCGCCTGGAGGTGTTTCCGAACCATGATGATTTCGTGGTACGGACGCTGGGTCTGCCTGGGCAAGGCGGACTGCTCGGCGTCACTTTCGGCAATGTTGTAGCGATGGATAGTCCCTCCGCAAGGCCGCCCGGCGAGTTCAACTGGGCGAGCACTATGTGGCATGAGTTGAGCCATGTGTATGTGCTGTCGGCGACCAGTCATCTCGTTCCCCGCTGGTTCACGGAGGGGGTGGCGGTTCACGAAGAAGGCGCTGCATCACCAGAATGGGGCAATCGCTTAACTCCAGAGATTGTCGTCGCGTTGAAGGGCAAGAAGCTATTGCCGGTTCTGCAACTGGATCGGGGCTTCGTGCGGCCGGAGTATGAGAATCAGGTTCTGGTTTCGTACTATCAGGCTGGCAAGATCTGCGATTACATCACGCAGAAGTGGGGCGATGACGCCATTCTCGGCATGATCCATTCGTATGCCGGGCGAAAGACGACCGCCCAAGCGATTGAGGAGAACCTGCACCTGTCGCCTGAAGCTTTCGACCAAGAGTTCAATGCCTGGCTTCGCGAGAAGACGGCGCCCACGGTTGAGCACCTGGATCAATGGCGAACAGGGGTACGCACGGCGCAGCAGGACCTGAAGGCGGGCAAAAAAGAAGAGGCCATCCGGGAGGGTCGCCAGGCTCTCGACAACTTTCCGGATTATAGCGGCAGCCAGGGCGCGTATCAACTGGTCGCGCAGGCCTATCTGGACAGCGGCGATAAGCTGCGCGCGGCTGAGGAACTGGAACGATATCGCGACTTTGGCGGAACCAGCGTAGAGACACTGAAGAAGCTTGCCCGCCTGGAAGGGGAGCTGAAGAAAGAGAAACAGGCCGTCCACACGCTGGAGGAACTGAATTACATCTATCCCGAAGAAGCGGACAACCATCAGAGACTGGGAGATCTGCTTTTCGGTTCCGGTTCACCGGAGGGTGCAGCTCGCGAGTACCGCGCTGTCATCGCGTTGCAGCCTGAGAATGTAGCCGAGTCGCATTTCAATCTCGCTCGCGCGCTGAAGGCAGCGCATAAGACCGAAGAAGCCAAAGACCAAGTGCTTGTGGCGCTCGAAGCGGCGCCCGACTTCAAGCACGCTCAACAACTTTAGCTCGAATTGAACCGCTAAACATGTCCACTACGGTAACAACAACACACTACTCAGTCGAACTCAAGAACCGCATCGGCCGCTTTCGAGAAAAACAGCAGGCCATAGCTCGTGAAGTCAGAAAAGTGATTGTCGGGCAGGAAGAGGTGGTGGAGCATGTGCTCATATCGCTGTTTGTAGGAGGACATTGCCTCCTCACCGGACTGCCCGGGACGGCGAAGACTCTGCTGGTGCGAACTATGGCACGCACGCTCGGACTGAACTTCAATCGCATCCAGTTCACGCCCGACCTGATGCCGTCCGACATCACCGGAACCGACATTATCGAAGAGGATCCCATGACCGGCCGGCGCACCTGGACGTTTGTTCCGGGACCGATCTTTTCGAATGTGCTGCTGGCCGATGAAATCAATCGGACACCTCCCAAAACACAGTCGGCGCTGCTTGAAGCCATGCAGGAGCTTTCGTGTACGGTACGCGGCAACCACTATAAGATCAATCCTCCGTTCTTTGTTCTGGCGACTCAGAATCCCATCGAACTGGAAGGAACCTACCCGCTGCCGGAAGCGCAGCTCGACCGGTTCCTGTTCAACACCCTTCTGAATTACTTGCCGGCTGAAGACGAACTGAGGGTCGTCGACCTCACGACCACAACACACCTCCCGCAAGCCGAAACGGTAACGAACGGCGACGAGATTCTGGACTTTCAGCAGCTGGTCAGAATGACTCCGGTTTCCGAGACGGTCGCGCGATATGCGGTCGATCTAGTCCGATCCACTCGGCCGACCGCCGACGGCGCCATTCCCGATTTCATCAAGAAGTACGTCAATTTCGGTGGCAGCGTTCGGGCGGCACAGTTTCTCATTCTGGCTGGGAAAGCACGTGCTCTAATGCAAGGCCGCTTTCATGTTGCGTATGAAGATGTGAGGGCGCTCGCGACTCCCATTCTGCGGCATCGTGTGCTGCTTAACTTCCATGCTGAATCGGACAGGATCACCTCCGACGAGATTCTGCTGCGGCTTTTGGAAGTCAAACAGGCCCCGCGCTAGAAGGTTCTTGTGGCAACTTCTGCAACAAACCGGTTTTTGGATCCATCGGTGCTCGCCGAGATATCAAATCTGGAATTGGTGGCGCGCACTGTGGTTGATGGATTCATCTCCGGCCTTCATCGCTCGCCCGACTTTGGATTCAGCCAGGAATTCGCAGAGTACCGTTCTTATTCGCCGGGAGACGATCTGCGGCATGTGGACTGGAATGTTTTCGCCCGCACGGAGAAGGCGTATTTGAAGCGGTATCGGGGCGAGACCAACACCGAGGTTACGGTCCTGCTGGATGGGAGCGCCAGCATGGCTTACCGGTCGACTGCCGTGAGCAAGTTCGAATACGCGAAATTTGTCGCATGCGCAATCGTGTATCTGGCACACCTGCAGCGGGACAGCACTGGGCTGATCGTTTTCCACGATGACGTAACCCATGCCGTTCGACCGTCAGCAAGACAGGGTCAGCTTATGCGGCTGCTGCATGGGATTGAACACGCGCAAACTGGAAAGCGAACGGATTTCCAGCGTCCATTCGATGAACTGCGATCGCTGCTGAAGAGGCGGGGGATAACGGTACTTCTTTCCGATTTCCTGACCGATGTCGACACAGTGGTGAAGACGATCGAGCCCCTGCGCTTCCACGGGAATGAACTGATCTTGCTGCATGTCCTCGACAGGCAGGAGATTGAGCCCACCCTTGGGGGTCCAGTTCTGCTTGTCGATATGGAGACGGACGACTCGATGGAGGTATCGCCGGACTACGTGAAGGGCGAGTACCGCGCCAAGATGGCTGAGCACATTCAGTCCCTAAAGTCGAAAGCGCAGGGCGCGGGGATGGAATACTTCCTGCTTCCGACCGACCGGCCCCTGGATGCGGGGCTGCGCGAGTATTTCAAGATTCGAGAGCGGAGAATCTGAGTGGGCTTTCTGTCACCGTGGTTTCTGGCCGGACTGCTCGCTCTGGGGTTGCCGTTATGGCTGCATCTGCTGCGTCAATTCAAGCGAACGCCGCAGCCGTTCAGCTCGCTCATGTTCTTCGAGCGCCGCGTACAAAGCTCAACGCGCCATCGCCGTCTGCGCTACCTGGCACTGCTTGCGGCACGCCTGGCGCTGCTCGCTCTGCTCGCCCTGGCCTTTGCAAATCCGTTTATCAATCGTGCCTCGGATGCGGTGAAGAAGCGGACCTTGGCTGTGATTGCGATCGATCGCTCCTTCAGCATGCGGTACGGCAAGCGCCTCGACCAAGCCAAAGCGAAGGCGCATGAGTTAGTAAGCCGGCTGCCGCCGCGCACACCAGCTGAAGTACTTGGCGTGGCAGGGCGGATCGAGCACCTGACGCAAGTGGAAGCCGATCGCAGCGCTCTCGATGGCGCGATCGACTCCATTCAGCCGACCGATGAGGCAAGTTCGTTCGGCGAAGTAAGCCGTGCGCTGCGTGTCATGGACCAGAGCACCGGAATGCGGATTGAGGCAAGCCTGATCAGCGACGCTCAGCAGACCTCGATGCCGGCGTCCTTCACCGACCTCCAGCTTGGGCCGCATACAACGATGCAAATCTACCCGATTGGCGGGGGCAGCGCGCCGAACTGGGCTGTTGAAAGCGTGTCGGCTCCCCAGCACGTTTATGATCCGGCGCAAGTGCGAATTACGGCTTCCATTACCGGGTGGCAGAGCACCCCTTCTTCCCGGAGGGTGACGTTCTCCCTGGATGGTAAAACGATCGCACAAAAACAGGTCCCGGTTCCAGATTGCGGTCACAGAGAGATTGAATTCACCGGATTCGAAATCCCTTATGGAGCGCATCGCGGTGAGGTGCGAATCGAGCCGCACGACGACCTGCCACAGGACGACTTCTTCCACTTCGCGATGGAGCGGTCCGACCCGCGCACGATTCTTTTTCTTTATCGGCAGGGCCGGTCGAGAGATGCGATGTACTACAGATCGGCCATTGAGTCGTCCAAAGGAACAGGTCTCGCCGTCCAGGCCGAGCCTCTGGAGCAGGCGTCGGGAGAGACTCTCTCGCGTTACGCCTTTGTGGTCCTCAGCGATCCCGGCGCACTTGACGAGACTTTTCAACGCAACCTCAGCGAGTTCGTCGCGCGCGGGGGGGCCGTATTCGTGGCTATCGGCGCCAGTACGCTGCAGACCGGCGAGGCGCCCTTGCTTGCAGGCCGCCTACAAAGAAGCAATGGGCCGCAAGGAGCTGGCTGGGTCGACAACGGTGACCCGGCACTGATGGGATCCGGGCAGTTTCAAAATGTGGAGTTCATCGATCCACCGGCGCTGAATGCACCTCCGCGAGCCCGCGTTATTGCACGCCTCGCTGACGGGGAGCCGCTGCTTGTTGAGGAACGAAGCGGCGAGGGACGCGTACTGCTGTTCGCCTCCACGCTGGACAATTCGGCGACGGATTTCCCGCTGCACGCATCTTACTTGCCGTTCATTGTGCAAACGGCGTCCTACTTATCCGGCGCGGAGAGCAGTCCGGCGAGCCTACCTGTGGATACGCCAGTTCTGTTGCGCCGGAGCGGGAGGCAGACGACGGCGGCCGATGTGATCGGGCCGGGCGGCAAACACGAACTTACGCTGGGCGAATCGACTCATGCTCTCA
>JAOAPP010000616.1 GCA_025462985.1 Bryobacterales bacterium
GTGAACACCCCGGGTCTTTCGCTGAAAAACATCAGCGCTCCCCGGGTGGTCTTGGACCTCTCCGTCTGTCGTTGCTCAGCCATCTGGTCCTTCAGGAATGTTCAGAAAAATCCGGCAAAAAATCCTGCCTCGTGCGGTTTAAGCTTCGCTGCTGTTCCTGCAACGGGACGCTGGCGTTAAGCTAAATTATCAGGCTTAATGCCAGTCATTATCCGACGCGAGAATGAGGTGGCGTGCGGACGTTGAGATTGCTCGCGCTTTGGGTTATCAGCTGCCATGACCCAGAAAATATCGACTGCCGTCGGCTGGCTGGCGCTTGGCTTTATTGCTTACGCCACTTTATCCCCGATCGAGTTACGTCCGGTAATCGCCCCGGCTCAGCTTGAGCACCTCGCGGCGTACGGGCTGGTCGGACTGGCGTTGGGGATCGCATATCCGAAACACCGGTTGTGGGTTATCGCGGTTGTACTTGGGAGCGCGTTTGCGCTGGAGGGGTTGCAGCTCGTCACCCCGGATCGTCATGGACGCTTTCCTGATGTCGCAATCAAAACCTTAGGCGGCCTGGGCGGGATTTGGTTGAGCCAGATCGGGATGCGGATCTGGCGCACCAACACTCACCCGGCGAGTTAACCCCGGTGAAATCTTGATTGACGGGAGCGATTTTTTTACCCGATGCCGCGAAGTGCGTGTAAAGCCCGCGAGAAGGCTCGACGCTCATAGCGCTCCAACTTCGCGAGTTTGGCGTTCCGATCTTCCCACGGGCTGTCCGTCGAAAGAATCCTGGCGCGGGCTTTTCTGATCCGCAGGGTTTCGAGTTGCGCTTCGGCGGCCTGCCGAAAAAGCTCGGTGACGGTCTCCTTACCGCTCGCGTGGGCAATGAGCATCGCCAGGTTTTCGATATCCTTGCGGAATTCGGGAATGGACTTGATTGGAATGTTCAGACCGTGATTGAGCGCATTTCGCGCGGCGCGAGCCTTGCCGGCGGCGGTCCGTGGGCCGGTGCTCTTGCACGCATTCTTGCGATTCGCAGATAACTTCTGAGCGGACTTCATTCGGCAGCTTCGCTAAACTCCGCGTCGATGATGTCAGATGATGCCTTCTGCACATCCCGGGAACGTTTCTCGTTGCGGCGCTCGATTTCGCGCAAGGTCACTATCCTGCGTCCTTCGTACGAAGCAAGCCGCTTGTCGACGGCATCGATCTGAGCTTGGCCTTTGATATAGGCCATCGCCAGGATCTCCGAAGGCGGATGCCCCTTCGCAGCGAGGGCGGCGTTGATGGCTTGCTTGACGGCAGGATCAACCGCCCAACGGTTAGCTTCGTTCTGGGCAGCGAAGATGCGATAGATGTGCGAGTCCAGCGCGTTCGGCGCCTCTCGTGTCATTTTGAGGAGATCGAGAACAATCTCCTTTTGCATCAACGTGATGATGCCGGCCTTGATGGCCTGCTCCCGCTTGATTTCGAATGTTTGATCGGCCACGGCTTTGACGTGCAGCCAGTCGATGCCGTCGACCGGTTGGGCCGCGACCACAATCGCGCTGAGGATTTTGAAATAGTCTTCAGCCGTCTCGTCGCCGACGAGCGGGATATCTTCCAACAATGGAAGCAGTTCCGCAGGCGGCTTGAAGGGCAAGACCCGGGCAAGCGAACGGCCCACCGCAAAAACTCCACAACGCGACTCACAAGACAAGTATAAGTAGCTTCAATCAGGTGCGCTTAAAAAGAAGAATTGGGATCGCGGCTTTTCCCCAAGTTTTTTAACAATGGCTGGATTTTAACGTCCAAAGTCCATTTATAATTTGAGGGTCAATAGGAGATACCGCCGCGATGATCGATCTTGAAGAAGCCGCGCGGTCATTTGACTCTTACACCCTGCAGCTTGACCTTCTGTGCCTCGAATACAGCTTCACGAGTGCGGTCCCGCCTCAGTGGGTTGAACCTCAAATCACTAGCAAGGATGAGGTGATGGACCAGCTCCGGCAGTGCCGCCGAGACGCGACCGTGCTGGGCATACTGGTGACTAGAAGACTTTCCGGAATCACGCAGCTCGGTGCTGAGCTTCCATTCTCACCAGAACTAACAAATGCCTCGAAACGCATGGCTGTCGCGTCAGAGAAAGCCCGTGCTCTTATCGAAGAGCATGATCATAAGCAAAAGGCAAAGAACCTCCCGCCCGAGCAAAATGAGTTGGCCATAGCAATTCGGCGATTTAAGGAAGAGCATGGTATGATTTGAGTTGAATTGCGGCACAACACGTTAGCTCTCTCAAAGTCGGTGCGACCCTCGGCGAATTCGACAGGCTGGTCTTAATTACGAACCTCGGAGGGCTTTCAAGGTTCTTCGTTGCGGGTGTATTGGCGATTGCTAGCGGGATTGCTGTTTGCCGCCGGCCACATGAACTCCGATCGATTGGCGTTCAAATGTGCCGGTACGGGTCATCGGTTTGCGACAACCCGGTCTACCTTTTGGTGGCCGCAGGCCTAGCCGCGCGTGGGGAGCCCCTCGTAAGCGCGCGTTGCCGCTTGTCCTATGGCATTTCCATCATTCTGCCCAGCGGTGATTTCTCTTCAGTTCTGCGCGGCGGATACCTGGAGGTCGGGCAGACGAGCGCTGACCTGAATTGCAGAATTGAATTTCCGGAAGCTTTGCGATTCTTCCCCGACACAGACACCGTGAATGAATCCGATCCGCGAAATCCGGGATCGGCAAAATATCGAAAGCCCGGCCCCACGATGACCACCTTGCCATTGCTGGGGCCGCTTGAGAGCGAGACGCGCTCGATCTGCATGTATGACCAGCGGAGTCCCTGAATGCAGTCGGCACCTGGAGCAATGGTCATGGCCCAGCTCACGGTGTCATCCGCAAGCGCGTAGGGGCGGGGGTCCTTTAAGCAGTTAGGGGACGCGGAGGCCGACCCGCCCCGAGTTCCGAGGAGGGCAGCGGCTAACGATTATAGGGTAAGAATTTGCGGCATTTAGGCATCCTCTGTTCGTAGGATAGGCTCCGTACGTAAACGTTCCGTTTGCTGCCGCAGCCGATGCACCCGAGCGTGACCGAAAAGCCCTGACGATGAGGGTGCGAGGGGAAGTTGTGCGGAAAGTCTCCTTGTGTTGTATTACTCGACCGATGGACCCAAGCTGGAGAGCGCCGGATGCCAACAACTGCAAGAATTTTGGCGGCCCTCGCTCTTCTTTGCGTGACCTCCTCCGCCCATGCCCAAGGTACCTCCCAATCCGGCATCGGCAGCGGTTTGATTGGCAGTGGCGCGATGGGTAGCGGCGCACTTGGCCGAGGATCGACCGGGAGAACATCGAATGCCGATACCAGCGGTCCATCAACAGTTTACTCGAACACGCAGTACGGAACCTCAATATTCCAGAATCCAATTGGAATAGGGCAAAGCCCTCCCGTCGGCGCTACGCCAGCTTATAGTGCGCAACAGCAACGCG
>JAOAPP010000629.1 GCA_025462985.1 Bryobacterales bacterium
TGGACTCCCTTCACTTTCTTGGCGAGCGGGCTTGCGCGGGTCTTGCCTTTATCCGTGTCAACACGGCCTTTTAATGTGACGAGTCCGTCTTTCACCGAAACCTCGACCCCGCCGCCTTTGACATCGGGATCTCCGGTCAAGCGAATTCGCACCTGATCATAGATTCTGTCGTCGTTCTTCTGATCTGCAAAGGCCGCCTGCGCCCACACTCCGGTCACAAGAAGTGACACACCAACAAGACGTCTCATTTATCTTCCGAGCCTATCATCGAACGCCAGTCGACAGCATCAAGGAAAGCGGGGTCCTCGCGCCAGCCCGGCCTTACTTTTACAAACAATGACAAAAAGACCTTCGTTTCGAGCCGGCGTTCCAGCTCCAGCCGGGCTTCGGTGCCAATCTTCTTGAGCGTCTGGCCTTTGCTGCCGACCAGGATGGCCTTCTGTCCATCGCGTTCAACGTGGATGGTGGCACCGATGCGCGTAAGCTTTGGCGCTTCTTCCCAAGTGTCGATCAGGATTGCGGAAGCGTGCGGTACTTCCTGACGTACATTGTGCAGAATGCGCTCGCGAACCACCTCGGCTGCAAGGAACCGCATCGGCTGGTCCGTGAGATAGTCGGCCGGAAACAGCGCCGGCCCTTCGGGCAGGTGGCTTTGGATGACGAGCCGCAAGTGATCGAGCCCATCGCGGGTACGCGCCGACACCGGCACGGCTTCAACGAAGGGGAACAATTCGTTGTACTTCTGAATGCGCGGCAGAAGATCACGCTTGTCTTCCAGTTGGTCAATCTTATTCAGGACCAGAATGGAGTTTTCGGATCTGTTTAGCGCGCTCACCGCATGTTCGTCTTCTTCCCCTATCTTTCGCGAGGCGTCCGCGACGAAAAGGATGAGGTCTCGATCCTGCAGCGCGCCCCGAACAGTCTCCATCATGCGGCGGTTGAAAAGCGTATCGGATTTGTGAATACCAGGGGTGTCCACAAAGATGATTTGAGAGTCTTTGGACGTGAGCACGCCTTGGACTGAGGTGCGCGTGGTCTGGGCCTGGTGGGCGGTAATCGAGATCTTTTCGCCGACCAGCGCATTCACCAGTGTGGATTTTCCGGCATTGGGCCGCCCGACAATCGAGACGAAGCCGGAGCGAAAGGGAGTTTCGGTCATGTCTAAGCCTCAACTGCCGAAGGGGCTTCCACTTTGGAAAGGCGGACCTCATTCACCCTGCGGCCGTCTGCGGCGAGTACCTCAAAGCGGACGCCGTCACGATCGATCGTTTCTCCAACTTGCGGCACGTGCCCGAGCCATTCGGTTACAAGTCCTCCAACGGTGGTGGATTCGGTATCGCCTTCCGGTCGGAAATTCAGCAGATCTTCCAAACGATCGAGGTCCAGGCTTCCCGGCGCGATGAACACAGTTTCTGATTCTTGACGAACGTCGCGCTCCGGCTCATGCTCGTCGCGTATCTCGCCGAGGATTTCTTCTACAAGATCTTCCATTGTGACGAGGCCAGCCGTGTTTCCGTATTCATCGATTACAACGACGACGTGCGACCCTTCACGTTGCATCTCGCGCAGGAGATCGGTCACCGGCTTCGATTCGGGTACTACTTGAATCGGCCGCAATAGTTTCTGCAGAGGTTTTTCCTGGCGCTCTTCCGGTTCCAGTTCGAAAATATCGCGAACGTGAATGAAGCCGATGATATTGTCGATGGACTCCTGAAATACAGGGATTCTCGAGTATCGTTCGTGAATGACAAGCTGCCGAAGGTCTTCAAGGGACTTGGTGACGGCAATGCCGACGATGCTGGGACGCGGGGTCATCACCTCGCGAACGCTCTTGCCGCCGAACGCAACGACCGAGTGAATCAGCTTCCGATCTTCTTCTTCCAGAATGCCTTCTTCGGCTCCAGCAGAAATGAGTGCCTCAATGTGTTCCACCGAGTCGTTGGGCGTATTCTCTGCGTGCTTGTCGGCGTCGAAATCGAGCAGCGACTGGAACATGCGGACAAGCCCGGCGAAGGGGAGCGCCAGCAAGGCCAAAAACCGGATCAGCGGGAGTAAGTTCACCAGCCATGCGCCGCTCGTGCGGCGGTAGAGAAAAGCCGGAACCAGGTACGTGGAAACCAGCATGGCGAGCACAGAGAACGCCAGGGCGTCAAGCACGCTCTGCCAATGCGGTACCTCGGGGCGAACCAAGGCACACAAGAAGCAAACGCCAAGCAGCGGCAGGCCGACATGTTTCAGCAGCGAGAACGACAGTGAGCCGCGCTCATGCTCGAGTCCGATCTTGGCCGCAAGCGTCTCACGAAAGTATTCGAGCGAAGCTGCTTCGCGTCTGATAATGCGCAAGGACTCCAGGTAAAGGAGTTGAATGTAGGAAACGAAGCCGAGCAACACCGTGAGTAACAGCGCGACCACGAGGCAAGGTAGATTCATCGCACAGCCTCTTGCATTCGGGACGTTCGCCCGATCAGTGTCGCCTGCAAATTGAACTCAGAACGCCATTTGCGCTCTGCGCGCGCCATCTCGCCTCGATCCCGTTCATGATCGTGTCCGAGTAGGTGCAGCAGACCGTGAAGCATAAGTACCTGCAGTTCTTCCACCCGGTCATGACCAAACTCACGGGCCTGTGCTTCTGCCCTCTCTATCGAGATTGCGAGATCTCCCAGGCCGGCATCTTCTGACGGGAAAGACAAAACGTCAGTCGGGTAATCATGCTGCAGGAAATCTTTGTTCAATTTCCGCATTTCCCGGTCTTTGGTGATCAGGCAGATGAAGGCGCGTCCCTGTGCGACTCTCGCGGAGAGATCGACAGCGAAGTTTCTGAGAGCGTTCTTTTCCTCCGTCGAAAGCCGGGATCTTGCCGGAAGCGCACGAAAAAGAACGACAGGTCTGTCAGGGTCCATGGGAGTGCGTTAGGTCAGCGCGGGAAGTTCCGGGATTTCGACCGCCGTCGCCCCGGGTGCCTCGGAAGCGGAATTTCGCGGCTGATCTCCAGTAAGCTTGAATGCGAGCTGGCGCCCCGCGCCGATGATGCCGTTGTAGCGCTCGTATGCCGTGACAATCCTCTGAACGAGCGGGTGACGAACAACGTCCTTTTCGTCGAAATTCACAAAAGCGATTCCTTCGACTCCGCCCAGAACTTCGGCGGCATTGAGCAGACCGCTCTTCTTAGCTGAGGGGAGATCGATCTGGGTTTGATCGCCTGTGACAACCATCTTTGAATTGAAGCCCTGACGAGTCAGAATCATCTTCATCTGCTCGATCGTTGTGTTCTGTGCTTCGTCGAGGATGATAAAGCAATCATTCAAGGTGCGGACGCGCATAAAGGCAAGCGGCGCGATTTCGATGGAGTTTCGCTCCAGCAGCTTCTCCACCTTTTCCGCATCGATCATGTCGAAAAGCGCGTCGTAAAGCGGCCGCAGATAGGGATCGATTTTTTCCTGCAGCGTGCCTGGTAGAAACCCGAGATGCTCGCCGGCCTCCACAGCCGGACGCGTCAGAACGATACGACTCACCTGCTTGTTCAGGAATGCCGAGACGGCCATCGCCATGGCGAGATACGTTTTTCCGGTACCTGCCGGCCCGATGCCGAAAGTGAGATCGTTGTTTTCGATGGCATCAATATAACGGCGCTGGTTGATCGTCTTGGGGGCGAGAACTTTCTTGCCGAAGGAGCGGGATTTACCGCTCTCCACCAGTCGGCGAAGAGAAACGTCGGGATCCGCCGTCAAGAGACGGATGTAGCTGTTGAGGTCGCCGTTATTGAAAACGTGGCCGGACTGGACCAGGTCGACATAGTCCTCAAGGATGCGCTCGGCGCGGCGAACGTCGCGCTCCTCGCCTTCCAGTTCGAGAGAGTCGCCATCCAAAAGATGCGTTTTCAGGTTGAGCTGGTTTTCGAGCAGCCGTATATTTTCGTCACGGGTGCCAAATAAGGATTCGATGCCGCGAGAGATCTGAACAGAAGACTTCATCAAGAAAGTATTTGTGGTGAACTGCTTCGGGCGAGGTCCAGGGCCGGAGTGGGAAGATGGCTTGCCAGGTAGGATCTGTCTTCCGGCCCGCTTCGTGTGCCGCCTATCGAAGCACAACATGCTTCGAGGCCGTGCCGTGAGGCCGGAAATAACTGAACCCACTGGCGCATGCGCCGGAAGCTCATCCAAAGTCAGTATACCACTCTTTCCGAGATTAGCGTCGACCATCGATCCCGGCTGATTCGGCTGTTTCGGCCTGCGCCAGAAAGGCCGATCACGAGAGTTTGAAAAATTCCCGAAAAATTATTACTCGTTGCAAATGAGTGCCTTGGGGGGATGCTCGCGATTCGGTAACGCGTTTGCCTGCACGGTTTCGGGGTTTCCGCATGCTATGTTCGAGTCGCTCGCGAGAACTCGCGAGCGAGCTGCTAAATCCAGAACAGGCCGGGCTTTCGTCCCGGCCTGTTTCATTTTGGGGTGTGTCCATGGGCGAATTGATTACGATGCCGGTCCGAAACGCGAATGCAGAGCTGCCCAGCCTGCCCGAAACGAGCCTCTTGCCTGGAGGCAATCCGGTTGATGGCGCCGACTTCAGCGTGTGGAAGAGAGCACCGAAAGAAAGAACTGCCGCCTACTTCCCGACCTACTCAGCAATTTCGAAAGCCATGCAGACGGCGATGCGCGGCTGGGCGCGCGAGTGGTTCAATGCGAACCCTGAGATTCTGCTTCGGCCCCACACTGCCTACCCGATTCTGGTCTACCAGTGCACGACACCGTTCTCCGGCAAGCCAACCAACATATTTACCTACGACATTCAGCAGACAGAAGCTCTGAACAGAGCATTTGCCTCTGCCGCCAGCAAACTGGGACGCGACCTGAAGCAGCTCGATACCAAGAGTCTGGGTTGGTTCACCCGCGAGCACTACTTCGCGTATCGCAGCAAAGAAGTAGTCAAGTACGTCTCGAAGAACCGCCGCGGCTTGTACAAAATGCTGAACGTCGAAACCGTACTGATGGACAGCATCCTGAAGTTTGCCATCATTGACATCCCCAAGCTGGGCCTTGCCGATGCGCTCGTGAATGTCCGCCGGGCATTCAAAACCCAGCTGAATCGATTTTCTGAAGAGTTCGACCTGAGCAGCCGCAGCGAAGAGTTGCTGAAGATAGCGACGGATGCGCTGATTTCCAAATTCCCCACCGAAAACGCGATGCCAGCGACCCTGGCCGCCTAATGCAAGGAGCCCGAAAATGATCAGACCTACCAGCAAGAGTCGTCCCGCCCTTATCCTGAACGACTATCAAGTGTTCAAGGGCAGATGCGAAAACACGATGCGTCCGTTTGGACAGCCCGTCTCCGCCACTCACGAGGCGCAGCTCCTTATTCGCGATGACCGGGGAAAGCTTCCCGCCGGCGCGCTGGCTTTGTACGCCATTCATCAGCGTTCCGAAAACCGGATTACCCAGATCGTTGAGCACACACGGGCGATCGTCATGCCGATCCGTCCCCCGAAGAAAATGGCCGCCTTTCCAGTTCTGAAGGCAGCCGCTTAGCGAGCTCCGATAGCGTTCGGCTGGCTAGCGCGGGCGTCGAATTTCTGGCGCCCCGGTTTAACCCAGACGGATACGCTTCCACTGCTTGCCTGCTCGGATCACAAGTGTTCCGTTTCCCCCGCCGACAAGGGCGCTGCCGTCCAGGATCAACTCCTGGTGAATGTTTCCGTTTACTTCCACAGCGCGCGCCTTTATGCGACGAGATGCTTCCGTAACACTTGGAGCCAGCGACAGCGTTGCGAGTAGCTTGTCCAGACGGATCTTCTCGGGAGTGCCGGCTTGCGGAGGCAGGTCGACGGTTTCGGTGTCGGCGGGTTCCAGGCCTTGGCGGACTTCGTGATCGAAAGCCTCATGTGCTGCCTGCGCCGCTTCTTCCGAATGGAAATCTGCGACGATACGGCGGCCCAGGTCCATCTTGACCTCCATCGGATCTTTTTCACCGGCGGCAACGGCGGCCTTGAGTCCGGCGATCTGGTCCAAATGCAAATCCGTGAGCAACTCAAAATAGCGATACATCAGGTCGTCGCTGATCTGCATAACCTTGCGGAACATCACTTTCGGCGGTTCGGTAATGCCGATGTAGTTGCCCTTGGACTTCGACATCTTCTCAACGCCGTCGAGACCTTCGAGAATCGGTACTGTCGCCACAATCTGCGGCTCCTGCCCATAGTCGCGCTGGATCTCGCGCCCGACTAGCAGGTTGAACTTCTGATCCGTACCGCCCATCTCGACATCGCATTCCAGCGCGAACGAATCGAATGCCTGAGCGAGCGGATAAAGCAGCTCGTGCACTGAAATAGGAGTACCCTCTTTGAATCGTTTCGTGAAGTCGTCGCGTTCGAGCAGACGCGCCACGGTGTATTTGGAGCACAGCCGCACTACGTTCTCAAACGTGAGCGGTTCCAGCCACTCGCTGTTGAAACGGACCTCGGTTTTCGCCGGATCGAGGATTTTGAAAACCTGCGCTTTATAGGTCTCGGCATTCCTGTCGATCTCATCGCGCGTCATGGGCGGACGGGTGATATTCCGTCCTGTGGGATCCCCGATCAAGCCCGTCATATCACCAATCAGGAAGATGACTGTATGCCCCATGTCTTGAAAGTGCTTCATTTTTCGAAGCAGGACGGTGTGGCCCAGATGCAGGTCCGGCGCGGTCGGGTCGAAGCCGGCCTTTACGCGCAGAGGCCTATTCTTCTGTGCGGATTCGATGAGGCGT
>JAOAPP010000651.1 GCA_025462985.1 Bryobacterales bacterium
ATAGATATCAGCCAGGCGCTCCCGCTCGGGCGAGGTGGCTAACGCACGGCGGAGAATCGGATCGTTGGTAGCTGCGTCGATATCCTGCCGCGTGGGAATCCAGACACTCCCGTCTCCGAACTCCACATCATTGACGAACGCCATCAGCGCTTCGATGAGCATCGGGGGACCCTTCGGTCGCGAAAACCGAAGAGTAGAAGACTCCGTCACCCGCTCCGCAGCAACCGGACCCAGGCGTACCGCGGCCGCCGTGGATCCAGCTACGAAATCCTGCCCGCGCTCATCGCGAACAATCCAGCCCATATCGAGACTCCGCACCACGCGCTGCGTTCCGTTCTTAATATCAATCTGAGGGGCGCGCACCTCATTTCGAACGACATGCGCCGCGCCCCCCATAGCTTGCACCGGCGAACTGGGGAATGAGACGGCATCGATGGACATTGCGTGTTCGTGATCCACCACCGGCCGAGGATCGCGCAACAGTTCGAGCCCAAACTGCTGCGGACTGAAATCCTGCAAGCCGAAATTCAGCTCTTCGCGGATCTGGGTGAATCGTCCCTGCTGCAGAAGAGCCGCCAGATAGTGGCGGTCGCGCCGCGCCTGCAATTCATACACAACGAGCGCCCTGCGGGACTCGAGCTTGTCCGGACCGTAAGAGGTCATGTCGCTGAACAGAGCGCAGTCGAGCGAAACCTGGACCATGGCTCCGTCTGACTTAGGCGCGTTGAACGGCCTCAGCACTTCCAGATCGGCGCGCACCGGAAACACTTCGCCGGGCCGTATGTTCAGGCTCGGCAGCGTCACAGATCCCCTGCCGGACGGCGTAAGGTCTTGGGCCTCCACCCGCAGCGTGAGCCCGGAAATCGACTTCGTCCCCGTGTTCCGCAGCAGCAGTGAGGCATGGACGTCAATCGCCATAGACATGCCATGCACGTGCGCCGGCGTGGAGCCGCTGAACGAGACCAGAAGGACCGGCGAATCACGCGGGAATTCGACGTTGAGCCAGCGCCCACCTGGTTCCTGTGCCAGAGCGGGCCAACACGAGAGCAGGCATGCGGCGCCGGCGGCCAACGCGGCAAAGCGACTACTGGGCATACACCTTCGTGATGGTCACCTGTCCCGTGTCTTCGTCCACATACCGCGAGGTGATGGACGATGCACCAGACATGGAGTTCACTGCATAGGTGGGATGCCGCAAGGTAAGCGTCGCGCCGTGCGTCCTTACCGCAATGCCGTCGGGCGTGGCCTGCACGATTGAGGAAGCTGCCTGCGAATCCGAAAGGCCGAACACGCGCCGTAGGGAGGACATCAGGCGTGCATTCTGTTCGCTCGGTATGTGCGTAAACCAGCCCGCAACAAAGACGGCTGCGAGACCTGCGGATAGCAGCACTCCACGCCACACGAAGCGCCGCTGGCCCGCGTTGTCAATGCACCGGGCGGCAGCCACTCCGACGGCGATATTTCCCAACATCTCGCGTTCGAAACGCGCCCAGTCCACCACCGCCTCGAACCCGGTCAACATCGACGTACCAGCATCGTGCTGCAGTTGCATGCGGGCGGCACGGAAGGCTGCTACCTGGTCCTCGCAGTGCGCACAGTGCCAGACATGATGCCCCACCTTGACCTTCGTGGTCCAGGGCAGATCGGAGCTCGCGAACAGTGCAAGCGCCTGTGCACTCGGATGCGCACGCATGTCCGTACCTCCGCTATTCAAGATGACTTCCTTCCATTGAGATACCGCTTGAATTTGATGCGGGCATTCGCGATGTGCGATCGCACAGTCGCCATCGAGCAGTTCATTTGCCGCGCCACCTGTTCAGCGGGCATGCCTTCGATGTCACGCAGCACAAGCGCCGTTCGTTCGCGTTCAGTGAGCGTCGCGAGGCCTCCGCCGAGGTGACTGCGGTATTCGCCGCGTAGCATGGACTCTTCAGGATTCTCATAATGGCTGCGCATTTCTGCCAGCTCCGTTCCATCGCTGACTGCATAGCGCTTGCTGCGGCGCAGAAAATCGATGGCCGTGTTGGCTGCGATTCGGGAAAGCCAGTGCGCGGCACGGTCCAGATCCTTCAGCTGCGTCTGACGCTGCAGAGCCTTGATGAAGGTCTCCTGCGTCAAATCCTGAGCGTCATCCACGTTGCCAACCATGCGATAGATCAGCAGAAAAATGCGTCGCAGGTGCTGTTGAACGAATCGGGTCTGCGCATCGGAATCAGAATGCAGCCCGGAATCCGATATGGGCGGTAGGGGCTCGTTCATCCGCTCCTCCACCACCCGCCCAGAGAGGCCGGCGTCCTCGATTTCGTTATCCGACGCCCACACAGATTGCGAGTTCTGCATTCCCTTAAACAGGAATGACGCAGGTTTCCCGAAAACGTGCAGGGACGCCCGACCATCAACGCTATCTTAAGTCTATATGAGACAAGTGGCGCTGATTGGCATCGGCAAAACAGCTTTTGGCGCCTTCGGCGACCGCTCCTTGCCCTCACTGGCGGCCGAAGCGGTCGGATTGGCGCTCAGCGATGCTGGGATAGGGCCGAGTTCTGTGGAAGCGTTTTACCTGGGTAATTTTGCCGGGCCGTCATTCACTGGACAGAACCATCTCGCCCCATATATAGCCGGAATGGCGGGGTTCGCGGGTATCCCCTGCACGCGATTCGAGAATGCATGTGCTTCCGGCGGAAGCGCGTTCTTCCACGGATGGCAGAGCGTGGCAGCGGGTCTCTGCGATTGCGCCGTGGTGGCGGGCGTGGAGAAGATGACCAGCCGGAACACCGCCCAGGTGACTGAAATCCTGGCGGGCGCAGGCGATATGGCGGGAGAGGGGCAGGCGGGCGCTACATTTCCCGCGCTGTTCGCTATGATCGCGCGCCGTCACATGTTTGAGTTCGGGACGAAGCGGGAACATCTCGCAGCAGTGGCGGTGAAAAATCACGCCAATGGGGCACGAAATCCGCTGGCCCATATGCGCAAGACGATCACGCTGGAGCAGGCGCTGGCCGGGAAGCTGGTGGCAGAGCCGTTGACGGTTTACGATTGCTCCCTCATCAGCGATGGCGCGGCTGCGGTGGTCATAGTTCCGGTCTCGCATGCGCCGCGCTATCGCAGCTCAAAGTTCGCCCGGGTTCTGGCCGCGGTTCAAAGCTCCGACACCGTCCCGCTCGATTCCAAGCCCGACATCACCACGTTCTCAGCGGTCACGCGGGCGGCGAACCAAGCGTACGCGCAAGCCGGCATCGGGCCTCGCGATGTCCATCTGGCAGAGGTTCACGACTGCTTCACGATTGCGGAAATTGTCGCTAGCGAGGATCTGGGCTTCACTCCCAAGGGCGATGGGGGCCCGTTCGCGGCAGCCGGCTGTACGGCCATGGGCGGCGTGATCCCAATCAACACGAGCGGCGGCCTCAAATCCAAAGGCCATCCCGTAGGAGCGACCGGTGTCGGCCAATTGTGCGACCTGGTCCAGCAACTCAGAGGCGAAGCGGGCGACCGGCAAGTGGCTAAACATCAGATCGGCCTTGCACAGAACCTGGGCGGCTCGGGCGGAACCTGCGTGATCACCATACTCGAGGCGGCATGAGCAGAGAATGGCCCGCAGAGGGCACAATCTATACCGAGACGATCGTTTACACGGCGCCGGAGCGGTATCTAGCCGATGCGCCTTACCAACTCGCGATCATCGAAACAAGAGATCACCAACGTTTTACGGTCAGGATTGTTGTTGATTCGGTCAACGAAAAAGCCAACGTCGGCGAGCAAATCCGGTTCGCTGAAGAACGCGACGGGGTAGCGTATTACCGCCGCGTTCGGTCTGTATAGACATCTTTATTCGAAAATCCCGAGATAGTAGCAACAAATGACCTACCTCGTTCGTCTTTTAAAGCAAGACGTTTTCGCCTTGCTGCACAGATGACAAAGTCCCCTACTCTTCGTCTTCTCTTCGGACTCCTTATTACGCTCGCAGCCGTGACGTGTTTTAGTTCGTACAGTTTGTATCAAGTGACTATGCTGCGGCAACTCCAGACTCAAACGATCGACCTAAATCGGCACGATTCACTTTTGCTGCTGCGTGTTCAGAACGACGTCAACATACTGGGTTTGAAGCTGCAAGACATGACGGAGCGTCCGCACCTTGCCAGGATTGCTCAATATCGAGATGAGTTCGACCGGTTGCGTTCGGATCTGCAACACGCCGTAGAGGCCGATGCAAAGTTTGCTCACGCGACTCACAGGGGCGAGAGTCAGTTGAGGCTGACCGCCTCGCTTCGTCACTTCTGGCTCACTACCGATGAAGTGTTCAATGCTGCGAATACGGGCCATGAAGAGGCAGCGAGAAGTTTGGCGTCCCGTGAGCTCAGCGATCAGCAGATTGTTATTGCACGGAGACTATCGAATCTGCTGGAGCGAAACAATCAAACGGAGCAGGAAGCTGACCTGAAAATCGCGGCCATTTACGATCGCTCCGAGAAGGACACCTACGCCTTTCTCGCGGCGACCATCTCGGCCGTGCTGATCACCAGCCTCTATCTCATCTATTCCAATCGCAAGCTGTTTGACAAACTCGAGTCCTTGTCTGGTCAACGCCGCGTCCTGGCAGCGCGTCTCATTAGTGTGCAGGAAGAAGTATTGCGCTCGGTTTCGCGAGAACTGCATGACGAGTTCGGCCAGATTCTTACCGCTGTCGGGGCCATGTTGACACGCGCAGAGCGCAAGGGAGTGCCGCCCGATTCTCCGCTACGAACGGAACTGAGTGAGGTGAAGGAGATTACACAAGCCACGCTTGAGAAAATGCGAAGTCTTTCTCAAATGCTTCATCCGGCCATTCTGGACGACTATGGCCTCGCAAAAGGCATCGAATGGTACGCCGAAGTGTTCGAACGTCAGACCGGCATACATACGTCGGCCGTGGTAAGAGGCCCCGTCGTACGAATTACCGGAGCCCCCGCTACACATTGTTTTCGCATCGTTCAAGAAGCCCTGAACAACGCCGCGAAGCACTCCGGCACCAAGTCGGCGGAAGTGGAGATGCTCTTCTCCCCCAATTTCTTGACAATTCACGTGCGTGATTTTGGCAAAGGCATACCGGGTTCAAAAAGACGCAACAAGCCTGGCCTGGGACTCATCGCAATGCATGAGAGGGCCGAGATCTTAGGCGGCAAGCTGGACGTCAGGTCGGAGGGCACAAGCGGTACGACGGTGTCACTGACCATACCGCTGCGACAAGAAGACCCGCAGCTAGAGAGCGCGGACTCAGAAGAAAAGAGAGAGGTATTAGTTCCATAATGAATCAAGAAACAGGTGTCGTGACTGATCAGATTACCGTTCTCCTGGCAGACGACCATAGCCTAGTACGCCGTGGCTTTCGACGTATTCTCGAAGACGACGAGCAGGTGAAAGTCGTCGGCGAAGCGAGCAATGGTGTCGAGGCCATTCGTATGGCCTACGAGCTAAAACCCAAGGTCGTGGTCATGGATCTCTCCATGCCGGAACTCGATGGCGTACAGGCGACCAAAGAAATCGTCAAGCACTTGCCCGATACGCAGATCCTGATCCTCAGTATGCATGCCGAGGACAACTACGTGCGTAACGCTCTGGACGCCGGAGCTAAGGGCTATCTTCTGAAGAGCGCAATCGACGTCGACCTGGTGGGAGCCATCAAGACCGTCGCCGAGGGCAAGCGTTTCATCGGATCAGGCCTGAAATACGTGGCCCAGGATACCGACGACGAGTTGAAGCGCCTCACAAACCGCGAGAAGCAAGTGCTTCAGCTGATTGCTCAGGGTAAGTCAAATAAGGAAATCGCCGCCCTTCTGGAGTTGAGCGTCAATACGGTTTCCGTGCATCGGGCTAACCTGATGGAAAAGATGAATATCCACCGCACTGCGGAGCTCGTGCTCTTCGCAATCCGCAAAGGACTCGTCGCACCGCAGTAAGCTACCGATGAACGATCTTGAGATCGTCCATCCATTCCAATAGGCGTTGGTTCCAGGTCGAGACCGGAGCATGTACGTCGCGAAGAGCGAAGCCGTGTCCGCCGTGTGCGTAGATGTGCATCTCAGACGAGCCGCCCTGTTTCTGGATTGCCGAGTAAAGCTCCACAGTGGCGGTCACATGCGACCGATCGTCATCGGCGCACACCAGGAACGTGGGCGGCGGATCCTTCGGAACAGTCACTGAACCGGGCGCGAAGCCCGGGTACACCACCACCGCGAAGTCAGGCCGTGAGCTTTGGCGCTCGATCGGGTCCGCAGAATCAGGATTTCCCTTATCGAAGTGAGTCTCCGCTAAGGCGGCAACCTCCCCGCCTGCCGAGTAGCCCATGAATCCGATGCGATTCGGATCCAGATGCCACTCTTCCGCCCGGCTTCGAACGAGCCGCACCGCCCGATTCGCGTCCGGGAGAGCATGCCCTTGTACCGTGTACTTGGATCCTGGACTGCGGGCGAGACGGTACTTCAGAACGAAGGCTGCAATCCCGTGCTCATTCAGCCAGGAAGCGACATCATAGCCCTCCTTCTCAATCACCAGGAACTGGTGGCCGCCGCCGGGCGCGACAACCATTCCCACTCCGGTCGCCTTGTCTTTGGGGGGGAGAAAGGCCAGGATAGAGGGATTATTGACGTTCGAGATGCGGGTGAAGTTCTTGACGCTGTCCGGTCCCTGCAATACCTCAGGACTGGTTTTCCCTTCTGAACCGGGCGCGCCATTCGGCCACAGAAAGACGGACTGGCCCCGATCCGGAGCGGCACTGCAGCCACAGGCCAGCAAGGTGGCTGCCATGAGCAATCTACCTGTCATAAAAACGCTTAGATGCTGGTCAGGCCAGGCAATTTGCCACTGCTGTCGCCCAATCGCTCCGCCTCGATATTCATACAGTCCAGCAAGGAGAGGTAGAGATTCGTCATCGGCGTACCTGTCGGGTATTGAATATGCTGGCCGGGCTTCAGACGTCCGTTCCCTTTGCCGGCAACCAGGACAGGCAGATCGCCATGCGAGTGGCTGTTTCCGTCGCAAATAGCGCTACCGTAGACCACCATCACGCGATCGAGCAACGTTCCATTGCCTTCCTTAGTCGCCTGCAGCTTCTGCAGGAAATAGGCGAATAAGCTCACATGATGGGTGTTGATCTTCGAAATCTTATCGATCAGTTCGGGGATATTCCGGTGATGCGAGATCGCATGGTGCGGATCGGCGACGCCGATCTCGTTGTAGGTACGGACGCTGGCTTCACGTCCGAACTGCAGGCTCGAAACGCGGGTGATATCGGCCTGGTAGGCCAGCACCTGAAGGTCGAACATGAGCTTCACGTAATCGGAGAAGTGCTCCGGAATGCCGCCGGGCTTTTCAATATCGGGCGTGAACTGGCGGTTATCGTGTTCCGCCATCTGAATGCGTCGCTCCACCTCGCGAATGCCAGTGAGGTACTCGTCCATCTTGCGCTGGTCGGACGTGCCGAGCGTGCTGACAAGCTTCTGTGTGCGAGCGTTCACCACATCCAGAATGCTCTTCCTGAGGAGTGACCGCCGTGCTTTGGTCACCGGGTCCACATTGAGGTCTTCGGCCCCGAAGAGGCGCTCGAATACGAGCCGGGGGTTGGTTTCGGGTGGATTCGGGGTCGTGGCTGAGCGCCAGGAAATACTGTTGGTATAGGCGCAGCTATAGCCCGAGTCACAGTTTCCGACGGTGCGCGAATCTTCGCAACCAAGCTCGAGTGAAGAAAGGCGCATCGTCGAATCGAACGTGCGTGCCGCAATCTGGTCAACCGAAATGCCGGAGTGAATATCCGCCCCCGCGGTCTTCTTCGGGTGTACGCCCGTCAGGAACGACGCACCAGCGCGCGCATGATCCCCTGCCCCGTCCCCCAGCCCTTCGGCGTTGTGGTGAGCCAAGCCCGAGAGCACGGACAGACTGTCACGGAAAGGCTCCAGGGGCTTCAGAATCCGTGTAAATTCGAAATCGGCGCCCGTTGCTGCCGGAGTCCAGTCCTTGATGGTGACTCCATTCGGCACATAGGCAAAGGCCATACGTAGCGGACCGCCCGTTTCAGCAGCAGTGGCAGCCCGGGCTAATGCCGGGGTCATGGCATCCAACATAGGCAGCGCGATGGCGGCCCCGAGGCCTGCGAGAAAGTAGCGGCGTTCGACGTGCTTTCCGGTGATTACGTTCACTAGGTTCGGGCTCCCACCCGGGTCATTTCAAATGGCAGGCTGTTTACTATTTCGAGTACCAGATCGGCGAAACGGTAATCGTCTGCCGCGATCCGCTTGGAAATATCTTTCACGGTTGGCCGGTCATAACGCTCCAGGCCACGCCCAAGGGCATACGTCAGCAGCTTGTACGTCGCGCATTCGACGAAAACCTCCGGATCCTTGCGATAAATGGCTTCCAATTCCTGCGCACCATTGAATGTCTGGCCGCTGGGCAGCTTGCCGGCAGTATCGATGGGCCATTTGCCATCCTTGTCGCGCCACTGTCCGATGGCATTGTAATTCTCGAAGGAGAATCCAATGGGATCCATCTTGGAGTGGCAGGCCGCGCACATCGGGTTCGCGCGGTGCGCTTCCATCTGCTGGCGAATCGAGAAATCAGACCCGACTTTTGACTCGTCCAGGCGAGGAACATCCGGCGGCGGTGGCGGAATGGTTGCATTCAAGAAATTCTCAAGGACCCATTTGCCGCGGATCACGGGCGAGGTGCGGGTGGCGTAGGAAGAAACGGTCATGACGCTCGCCTGGGTCAAGACGCCGCTTCGGTGAGTGCCCTCCAGGCTGACCTTTCGGAACTCCGTCCCTTGCACACCGGGAATGCCGTAGAATTCCGCTAGCTTCTGATTGACGAATGTGCTCTTGGCGTCCAGGAAGTCCAGAATGCTCTTGTTCTGTTGCACCACGTCTTCAAAGAAGAGCTCGGTTTCCTGTCGCATGGAGATGCGCAGGTAGTCGTCCCATTGCGGGAACCGGTCGTGATCGGGGTGGACGGATTCCAGTTTTCGCAACTCGAGCCACTGGCCGGCGAAGTTGTCAGCCAGCGCACGGGCACGCGGATCCTGCAGCATGCGAAGCACTTGAGCCTTCAGCACCGCAGGGCGGCGCAGCATGTGGCGGTCGGCACAGCGCATCAACTCGTCATCCGGCATGGTCGACCAGAGAAAATAGGAGAGGCGTGAGGCCAGAGCGTACTCACCAATCGGCTGAGTGTCTTCCCGTTGAGCGGTTGCGCCGTAAGACACGTTCTTGAATGCCGACCGGTGGCTCGGCTCCGACTCCGGAGGTTCGATCCGGAACAGGAAGTCCGGGGAGACCAGAATCGCCTGAATCGCCAGGCCAATTGAATCGTCGAACGACGAGCCCTGCTGCCGTGCCTGCGCGTACAGGTCAAGATACGGCTGC
>JAOAPP010000655.1 GCA_025462985.1 Bryobacterales bacterium
GCTTGCTCCTGGAGCAAAGCCAAATCGAGGATGCGTGAACACTCGCGCTCCACATGTCACGGGCCGCCCCAAACCACCGCTTTTGCTAAGGTAAAAGCGAGTGTCAGCACCCCTGAATTTCCATCTGGCGCAATACGAGGGGCCGCTTGACCTGTTGCTGGACCTGATCAGGAAGCAGCAGATCAACATTTACGACATCCCGATCGCACAGATCACCGGCCAGTATCTCGAGTACATGCAGCGCGCCGCCGAACTGGATATCGAACTCAGCAGCGAGTTCGTCTTCGTAGCGGCAACTCTGATCCACATCAAGAGTAGAATGCTGCTGCCTCGCGATCCGGAGCTGGACAAGATTTCGCCCGAAGAAGATCCTCGTAAAGAACTGGTCGAACAGCTCATCGAGCACCAGCGGTTCAAGAACGCTGCCGAAATGCTGCAGCAGAAACGGGTGATCGAGGACGCCATCTGGTCCAATCCGCAGATCGACCGGTTCGTTGAAGAAGGTGAGGGACCGGGACTCGCGGTCACCATCTTCGACCTGGTGAAAACCTTCCAGACGATTCTCGAACGGACCAAGAACAGGCCACTGTATGAGGTCGGCCGCGAAAATGTCAGCGTCCCGGAGATGATGCAGTTCCTCCGCGCCAGCATCTTGCGACACCACCGGCCGGAACCGCTGTCGGCAAATGCCCTGCTGGAGCGCCAGCGGTCCCGAACAGGCATGATCTGTCTGTTCCTTGCGATCCTGGAATTAGTGAAACGGCAGGCCATCCAACTTTCCCAGGGCGAAGCGTTCGGCGATATCCTCGTCGGCCGGGGTCCCGGATTCGACGAACCCCCCGGAATGGTAGAGGACCTCGCTGCAGTGGAAGAGGAATATAAGTAGCGGAAAGCATGGACGAAGTGGAAAACAGCCGAGAGGCTGATGAGGTGATTCCCCAAACTCCGCCAGATACACCAGGGGAAGCAGTCTCCGACGACGTCGTCATCGCTGAGGCCGTGACGGAAGAAGCACCTGAACAAACGACGGCTCTGTTGAAAGCCGTCATCGAAGCCGCCATCTACATCACAGACGAGCCGCTGACGCCGGAACAGATCGCCAAGGCGATCGAGCAGCCGCTGGATCGAATTAAGGACATTCTCAGTCAGCTGGCGGCCGAGTACGCGGCGCCTGACCGGGGCCTGAGCGTTCGGGAAGTGGCGGGCGGGTACAAGATGTCCACTAAGCCGGAACACCACGAGTCGATCCGGCTCTTCGTAAAGAAACTGCAACCACCGCTGAAGCTTTCACTGGCCGCGCTGGAGACGCTGGCGGTCATTGCTTACAAACAGCCCATTACCGCACCCGAGATTATGGACATCCGCGGCGTGCAGGGCGCCGGTGTACTGAAAACTCTGCTCGATCGCAAGTTGATCGCAACCGCCGGACGGAAAAACGTGATTGGCAAACCGATCATGTACAAAACCACCCGCGAGTTCCTGATTCAATTCGGCCTCAGTTCCCTTGCCGAACTGCCGACGCTGAAGGAATTCGAGGAGTTGGGTCGCCTCGCGCTGGGCACGGGTGACGAAATGGCTTCATCCGCGCCGCCGAGCGAACCAAGGCCGGAGGGACGAGCGGAGCCGCCGCCTTCGCACGAAGAACCCGCGGCTTCTAAGGAAGAAGAAAACAGGTTGGAAGAACAGCACGTCGATGCCTGAAGAACGATTACAGAAAATCCTGGCGCATGCCGGCGTGGCCAGCCGCCGCAAAGCCGAAGACCTTATCACAGCCGGCAGAGTCTCCGTAAATGGAAAGACCGTCATGGAACTGGGATCCAAGGCGGATCTCGCGGTCGACCAGGTCAAGGTAGATGGTCGGGTTCTCACTGAGCCCAAGCACCATATCTACATCGCGCTTCACAAACCGAAGAACGTCGTGACGACCGTCAGGGACCCGCAAGGGCGCGAAACCGTTATGTCGTTCTTCAAAGGAATCAAGGAGCGCATTTATCCCGTTGGCAGGCTCGATTATGCCAGTGAGGGGTTGCTGCTCCTCACAAATGATGGGGAGTTCGCCAATAAGCTGACCGCGCCGGCCAGCCACGTCACGAAAACATACCTGGTGAAGGCCAATGGAACGTTGACGCAGGAGCAGGAAGAGCAGTTCCGGCGGGGCATTCCAATGCACGGCCGTAAGACTGCGCCGGCCGGCTTGAAGATGATCCGCAAGGGAGCGAATCCCTGGTATGAGGTGCGCCTGGTTGAGGGGCGTCAAAACCAGATCCGAATCATGTTCAAACATTTCAATCTGCTGGTGGAGAAGCTGAAGCGGGTTAAGATCGGGTTCCTGGATCTCGGTGATCTGAAGCCCGGCGCTTACCGGACACTCACAAAACGCGAAGTGGAACGTTTCCAGAAACTGCTTCACCTGGAAGAAGAGCAATCATCAAATGGCGAGTGATGCGGAACTGAAGGAACTATTGCGGACGGCGAAGACGATTGCCGTCGTTGGACTGTCCAACTCGCCAATGCGCGCGAGCCTGGGTGTGGCTCGGTTTCTCCAACGGCAGGGTTACCGAATTATCCCAGTGAATCCGAATGAAACAGAAGTGCTCGGTGAGCGGTGCTATCCGACGCTGCGCGAAGTGCCCGATGCGATTGACATTGTAGATATCTTCCGCCGTCCGGAGTTTGTTCCCGAAGTGGTGGAGGCCGCGCTGGAGAAAAAAGTGCGGTGCATCTGGATGCAGGAAGGGGTTGTTCACCCCGGCGCCGCTGCCCGAGGCGAAGCGGCGGGCATACCAGTCGTAATGGACCGCTGTATCTTGAAAGAACTTGGCCGTCTGCTTCCGAAGTAACAGAATGCTCCGTGCGCAGGCGGGGATCGCTTTCCTCGCTGCCCTGCTGCTGATCACAAATAGCTGCAAGACGGAGCCGACAGACCTTGTTGGTTATGCCTACATCGCTCCGGCATCCATTAATCTTCGCCCCGCGCTGACGGACCGAAGCAACTCCGTGGCGGTCCTTAATCATGGTGACCGCGTTCAAATTCTAGAGATCCGCAGGCGTTTCGCAAAGATCCGTTCGAGCAAGGGCGCGGAGGGTTGGATGGATGCGACGCAGCTGCTGACGCCTGAACAGATGGAACAGATTCGCCGGGCTGCGGATGCCGCGCGAAAGCTGCCGTCCGAAGGATCGGCCACCGTATTCGAAGCCCTGAACATACATCTCGACCCAAGCCGGCAGTCGGCCGCATTCGCCAGAATACCGGAGGGTACGTCGGTGGAGGTGCTGGCTCATCGCCTGGCGCCAAAAGTGACGGGACTGCCGAAAGTTCCGGCGTTCACGATTCCCCTTTCTCCCGCAGCGACGGCGAGAAAACAGCGCAAAGAGCGGCAGGTGAAGAACAGTTTCCGACTACCGACGCGCCCGCCGGCTCCGAAGGCGCCGGAGAACTGGCTCGAACTTTCAACGGGAAAGGTAGGGGGGACATCGCCTCAGGTCGCACTGCCGAAGTTGCCACCCGCGAAAAAGCCCGAAGAACCACAGAAGCCAGTTCCAATGGAGGACTGGACGCTCGTGCGCACCAAAGATAAGCAATGCGGCTGGGTGTTGTCGCGCAATCTGATTATTTCCATTCCGGATGAAGTGGCCCAATACGCGGAGGGCAAACGCATCACGTCGTACTTCGATCTGGGCGTTGTTCCGGATGAGGAAAAGGGGCCTCGTCACAACTGGCTCTGGACTACTTCTTCAGAGCTGCGGGAGTTCGACTTCGATGCCTGGCGGGTGTTCCTGTGGAACCGGCACAGGCATCGCTACGAAACGTCGTACCGGGAACGCGACGTAGAAGGTTACTTCCCCGTGCATGTGGATCCCCCGGACGGCTCCAGCCCTGCTCGGACATTCAGCCTTATTCTGAGGCTGGAAGATGGAAAGCTGCAGCGTCGGCTGTATGCTTTCGACGGTGTGCGCGTGCATCTCACGGGGCAGGAATCTTACGACCCTGCGAAGTCCGCGCCGGATCCAGCCATTCACACGGACAGCGGCAAGGGTACACGGCACACAGGGTCGAGGGCAAAGAACTGGCTCAGTAAGAAGCTGTCCGATTTCCAGAAGCACCTGGGCGGCGCTCCATAGGTCTGCGGGAGCGGACGAAACGTTTTCCTGGATATCGAAAAAGAAGATAGAATCTGCTGCGAGGTTCCTTCGATGCCTACTTACATCATGAATGGCCGCTGGACGACGCAAGGCCTACAAAACATAAAGGAAAGTCCGGCACGCCTGGACGCATCCAAAAAGCTTTTCGAAACGCTGGGCGTTCGGATCAGAGACTTCTATATGACGACCGGCAAATACGATATCTGCGTGATCCTGGACGCCCCGGACGACAGCACTCTGGCGCATGCCTTGCTCGCCTTGGGCTCAAAGGGCAGTCTCACTACCCAAACGGTCCGGGCCTTCACAGAAGACGAATACCGGGACGTGATCAAAAAGCTTCCCTGAATCAGTGCGATGGGCGGTTCAGGCCTCCTCCATCTCACCGACCATTTCTACTCGGTCCATGGCCAGGAAGAGCTTAACGTGCGGATTGTCGCATTTGTCCAGCTCTGATACCGGACCGAAATAGGTCGCTTCTCCTTTGTAGAGAAACACCACCGAATCGGCGACCTTGCGCATCAGGTCGAGATCGTGCGTCACTACCACCGAAGTCAACTTCAGCTGCCGTTTTAGTCGCAGCATCAAATTACCCAGATCGTCTGACATGATGGGGTCGACCATCGTAGTCGGCTCGTCGTACAGAATGCACTCCGGCTGAGCCGCCAGCGCCCGGGCGATTGCGACAGCACGCTTGTAACCGGTAGACAAATCGGCCGGGTACATGTCACCGACCTCCTGCAGGTCCACCATCTTCAGCAGCCCGGTCACCACCTCTTCCTTGTTCTCTTCGTTGTAGTCTCCCCGCAGCTCCAACGAAAAAAGGATGTTCTCTCGAATGGTCAACGAGTCGAACAAGGCCCCCGACTGAAACACCATGGTGACCCGCCGCCGAATGGCCCGGAGCTCCCGCTCCGCCATATCGGTGATATCGACGTTTCCGACAATCACCCGACCTGAATCCGGCTTCAAGAAGCCCATGATGTGACTCAGCGTGACCGATTTCCCGACACCGCTGCCGCCGATGATGGCCAGCGTCTTCCCGACATCGACATAGAAGCTGACTTTTTTGAGAATCGGCCGGTCGAAGGCCTTGCTCACTTCCCGGAATTCAATGTAGTGTGGATTTCCTTCAGTAACCATCAGCCGAGCGCAAGGCGTTCCATTCCTCTACGGTATTGATGTTGCAAATGGGACTGGCGACAGAGATCACTTTCGCCTGAAGCTCCTCCACCACGATATTCAGCTTCAGCCTGCCTTCATCCAAGGCCTTTCTGATGACCGGCAGGCATGTGCTGCGATAGACGGCACACAACGGGTGGGTGACGCCGGAAACATCCTGGGACATAATACAGTCTTCCCCGGAACCGACCGCTACGCACAGAAGTCTTCTCAGGTGGGCCGCTTCGACCTCCGGCATATCGCAGGCGAGTATCAGGTTCAGTTCTGCACGGGCGCTGTCCAGGGCAGCCTCGATACCGCTGAGGGGACCCAAGCCGGTACGCAAGTCAGGAATACACGGATAGTTTAAGTGCGCGTATCGGGCCGGATCGCCGACCAGCGCTACACTGTCGGCGACAGCGGACAGCTTGCCCGCGATATCTTCCACAAGAACACCGGAATTCCACGGAAGCAGCGCTTTGTCTCGCCCCATCCGGCGGCTTTGGCCTCCTACCAGGACGAAGCCGGCCGTCAACATGCCCAAATAGTAGCATCCGGGTCAGTCGTGTTCCGGGATATAATCAGACAGCCAATACTTGTTGCTTCCGTTCTTCTATGTCTCGTCCGCCCACCAGTTCGAACAGTTCAGTGCTCGGGAACAGACGCTTGGCAGAGCTAGTTAGCTGAGATCCATGGCACGCCTTCGCCTCTGGACAGCTCCTGCCGCGTTCGCGGCAGCGTGGCTTCTGCCTTGCAGTCTTCCAGCAGCCCAAAGCTTCTCATCCCCGCGCGTGCAGGCGATTCGCTATTGGTCATTCGGCAACGTCACGCGCGTGGCCATTCAGACGGACGGCGGCTACCATTTGAAATCTGACCGCATTCAGAGTCCTCCGCGTCTTTACTTCGACCTGGATGGACTTCGGCCACCAACTGCTGCGCGCCGCGGTTTCGAAACCATCCAGGTGGGAGACCAACTGGTGAAGCAGATACGAGTGGCGCAAATTGGGACCATCACAACCCGGGTCGTTTTCGATCTGGTGACCGATGTGGAAGTCCTCTCCTCGCAGCTGGTGAACCCGGACCGGCTCATCATCGAGGTCAGACCCAAAGGAACCTCGCTCGCGGCACTTTCGATTCGTCGAAGCGTAACCGGCATGCGAAGCTCCGATTCGGCCGCGGTGCCCCCGATTTTACAGCCGCCAGCAACGGCCCCATCCACAGTCCGGCCCGATGTCGGCACGAAAGCCCCGCTCTCTTCTCCGCGTCCGAACGAGACAACGGAATCAGGCGCGGCGCAGCAGCAACCGCAGACTATGCAGATTGCGATGAACACTCCGTCTCCTTCTGCAGCCGCCCCTGCACGTTCGACCTCGATTCCCCCCGCGCCCATCACCGTTCCTTCCCCCGCTGTGGCAGCACCCGCTAAGATGGACGCCGGCGTGGATCGCTCGCTGGTTCGCGTCTTCGGCCTGAAGCTCGGCAAAGTTGTTATCGACCCGGGGCATGGCGGCCATGACACGGGAAGTATCGGACCTGACGGGCTGCTCGAAAAAACACTCGTGCTGGATGTCGCTTTGCGACTGGGGGCGTTAATCAGGTCCCAGCTCGGGGCCGACGTGGTGTACACGCGTTCCGACGATCGGTTCCTCGCACTCGAAGACCGGACGAAGATCGCCAACGATCAGAAATCCGACCTGTTCATCTCCATCCATGCGAACTCCTCTTCGGCAGCCAGCGCCACCGGAGTCGAAACTTACTACTTCAACTTCACGTCCGACAGGAACTCTATCGATCTTGCGACGCGAGAGAACGCGACGGCAACCAGCTCTATTTCGGACCTGAACGATCTGCTGCATCGGGCGGTGCTGCAGACCAAGCTGGAGGAATCGCGGCAGTTCGCCCAGCAGGTACAGACTTCGCTTTCCATCATGTCGGCAAAACTGAATGGGAAATCGAAGGATCGCGGCGTCCGGCAGGCTCCCTTCGTAGTGCTGATCGGCGCTACGATGCCATCGATACTCGCGGAAGTCGGCTTTGTTTCAAACCCGCACGATGAAAAGCTGATGAAGCGCGCCGAGCAACGGCAAAAGATCGCCGAGGCTCTGTTCAAAGGCGTCGCGATGTATGCGAGTTCGTTAAGCCATACGCAGCTCGCGCGAGCGGGCTCCAAGCAAGGCTCCTAATCGGGGTTGGTTTCGGACCCGGAGCGTTCACGCGCAATTCCGCGTTTACTGGACCGGATGAATTCCACCAGGTGAAGCGTGTGCTCGGACGGGACATCATTCGTGATCCGGCTCAAGGCATCTTCGAGTTTCAGGCCGCTCCGATAAAGCAGTCTATAAGCGGTCTTCAGAAGCTTGACCTCATGCAGTGAGAAGCCGGCCCGCTTCAGGCCGACCACGTTCAACCCTTTTGGAGCAACATTGAAATCCGAGTAGAGGAAGAAAGGCGGCAGGTCGCTGTTGACACGTGTGTTTCCGCCTACCATTGCCAGTCGCCCGATCTTCGAAAACTGGTGAATGACGACGCCGCCTGAAATGAAGGCCTGACTCTCCACTTCGACGTAGCCCGCAATGAGCGCACAGCTCGCCACGACGATGTGGTCGCCCAGCGTGCAATTGTGCGCGATGTGCCCGGACGTCATGATGTAGTTGCTGTTCCCGATGCGAGTCTCGGACTCCGGCTGCGTCCCTCGCGAGATCGTGTAGTGCTCCCGGATGCTGTTGTCATTTCCAATGACCAGATAGCTGCGCTCGCCGGAGAATGACTTGTCGAGCGGGTCCGTCCCCAGCACGGTGCCCGCCGAGATCTGGTTGCCATCGCCGAGCGTTGTCCATCGCTTGACGTAAACGTAAGGCTCCAAGGAGCAGTTCGCGCCGATGGCAACATCCTGTTCAATGACGCAAAATTCTCCAATACGAGTGCCGGGGCCAATGCATGCGTCCACGTGGACTCTGGCGGTGGGAGCCACACAGGCGGAAGGGTCGACAGGCATCAATGCGATTGTCGCGCAGCAGCTCAAGTGCAAACATGAAGCATGCCGGGACTTACTGTTGCCCAGATCGCTATTCTCTGCAAAGGACAGATTGAGGGTCCGCGAGATCGGTGCCTGCTCGGCGCAAACACGCTTCAGGACGCTTCAGAAGATCAACTTTCTTTTGCCGCAAACCAGAAAGCGTTTGCGCTGGCGGCGTCATCGAAGGCCGGTTGTCTGCTGGTTCCGCAGGAATACCCGACCGAAGATGGCCGGCGCTCTTTGGTCCGCGTGGAAAATCCTCGCAGGGCATTCGCCGCAGTGCTTGCACAGCTCTATCCGAGAGTTCGATTTGAACCTGCCATACATCCGACCGCCATCGTAGCGCCTTCCGCCACCGTCAGTGCCGATTGTTTTGTTGGCCCCTATGTCACGATCGCCGAGGAAGCGCACATTGGCGCACGCTGCGTCATTCACGCGGGAGCTCGCATCGGCGCGCGCGTCTCGATCGGTGCTGATACAGTGCTCCATCCAAACGTCACGATCTACGACGATATTCACGTCGGCGCACGAGTCATCCTGCACACGGGATGCGTGCTGGGCGCCGACGGTTTCGGATTCACGCTGGTTGGGGATCACTATGAAAAGTTCCCGCAAGTCGGCACGGTGAGAATCGG
>JAOAPP010000665.1 GCA_025462985.1 Bryobacterales bacterium
CTGCCCTCATCATGAGCGTGTTTTTGATCGCGACCAGCGTCGTCACCACCCTGCTGATCGAGCCCGACAAGTTCAAGGACCGAGGAGAAGCGAATGGAAGGGCCCTGGCTTACCTCGCCCATAAATATCTGGGGAACGGCTTCGGCTCTTTGTACGACCTCAGTACGATTCTGATCCTTGCCTTTGCAGGAGCGTCGGCCATGGCAGGACTCCTGAACCTAATCCCGCGATACCTCCCGCGCTTCGGCATGGCGCCCGAATGGGCCCGCGGTTCCCGGCCCCTGGTGCTGGTGTTCTTGACCATTGGCGTATTGGTGACTGCGCTGTTCCATGCGGACGTGGACGCCCAGGGCGGCGCCTATGCCACCGGAGTGTTGGTTCTGATCACCTCGGCGGCCCTGGCGGTCACGCGCGATCTCTGGCGCACATCACTGCGCTGGCCCTTTCTCGGCATCAGTGTGTTGTTCGCCTACACGACCGTGACGAATGTGTATCAGAGACCGGAAGGTTTGAAGATTGCTTCCTTTTTCATCGGCACGATTGTGTTTCTTTCGTTGCTGTCACGCGGTTTGCGCTCCACCGAACTGCGGATTACGGGAATCTACATGGAGCCGGCTGCACGGCAGTTGATCGCCGAAGATGAGGACCAGGTGATCCGGCTTGTTCCCATAAAGTCCAACCCGGATTCGGTTTCTGAATTGGACCAAGTGGATCGACATGTCAGGGAAACTCATCATTTGAGCCCGGATGAGCGCCTTTACTTTTTTCAGATCAAACGTGGAGATGTTTCGGATTTCGAGCAGACCCTGAGAGTTCACGGTAAGCGTGTGGGACGGCACTCGATTCTGTCGGCCACCAGTCCCGTTATTGCTAATTCGATCGCCGCGATGCTGATCTACCTGGAGCAACTGACCGGACATATTCCGCACGCCTACTTTCAATGGAGCGAGGGCAATCCTGTCGGCAATCTCTTGCGCTTTCTATTGCTGGGCGAAGGCGACACCGCGCCGCTTACTCACGAAGTGCTCCGTCGTGCAATTCCCGACCTAAAACACCGACCGCACGTCCATGTGAGCTGACGCTCCGCCACATCTGTGCCTTCGCCAGCGGAATATCCTTACAGTGGTGATGAAGTAATCGAATAATGCCGAACTCTCCAGGAACGCGATTTCGCAAAGCTATAAAAGAGGAACGCCCTCTCCAGGTTGTAGGTACAATCAACGCCTACTCGGCCCGTATGGCGGAGGCCGTAGGCTTCAAAGCCCTGTACTTGTCAGGCGGAGGCGTCGCTGCGAATTCCCTCGGGGTTCCCGACCTTGGCATCAGCACCATGGAAGACGTCCTCATCGACGTGAGGCGCATCACTGACGCCGTCTCGCTTCCACTCTTAGTCGATATCGACACGGGTTGGGGAAGCGCCTTCAACATCGCGCGGACCATTCGCTCCATGATCAAGGCCGGAGCGGGCGCCGTCCACCTGGAAGATCAGGTAAACGCAAAACGCTGTGGTCATCGGCCCGGCAAACAACTCGTACCTGCGGAAGAAATGCTTGATAGGCTTAAGGCAGCCGTGGACGCTCGCACGGACACGGGCTTCGTCATCATGGCGAGAACCGACGCCCTGGCAGTGGAAGGTTTAGATTCCGCGATCGATCGCGCCGTCCGCTACGTGGAAGCCGGCGCAGATATGATCTTCGCCGAAGCGGTCACCGAATTGGACGATTATGCCAAATTTAAAAAGGCAGTGTCGGTTCCTGTGCTGGCCAACATCACGGAGTTTGGCAAGACTCCTCTTTGGACACGGAACGAACTCGCAAGCGCAGGTGTTGACATCGTCCTTTATTGCTGCGCTGCCTACCGGGCCATGAACGCGGCGGCCCTGGAAACCTTCCGAGTGATTCGCCGCGAGGGAACGCAACGGAGTCGCCTACCGATGATGCAGACCCGCGACGAGCTTTACGAGTTTCTGAATTATCATGCGTACGAGAGAAAGCTGGATTCACTGTTCTGCAGTGAGCCAGAGAATGAGCTTCTGAAATGAGCACCGCTGAAACTGCCGGAATACCGTCGTCCTCTCGCCCCAAAAAGTCGGTGTTGCTGTCAGGAACGCCTGCAGGCAACACAGCGCTATCCACAGTGGGCCGCACCGGAGATGACCTGCATTATCGCGGCTACGATATCGCCGACCTCGCCCGCAACTGTGAGTTTGAGGAAGTCGCGTACCTGCTTATCTACGGCGTCCTGCCCACCGGGCAGGAGCTGACACAGTACAAAGCAAAGCTGGCTCCGCTTCGAAAGCTGCCCGCACTGGTCCGAAGAACGCTGGAGGAACTACCGCCCAACACTCACCCGATGGACGTGATGCGCACAGGCGTTTCTGCGCTCGGGTGCGCTCTGCCCGAGAAGGATGATCACAACGTGTCCGGGGCGCGTGATATCGCGGACAGGCTCTTAGCATCGCTCCCCTCTATGCTGCTTTATTGGTTTGCGTATTCGCAGAGCGGCAGGCGGATCGAAGTAGAAAGCGAAGCCAACTCGATTGCAGAGCATTTTTTACATCTTCTCTCCGGCCGTCAGCCGTCTCCGGACGCCGTGTCGGCCATGCAGTTGTCGCTCGTTCTGTACGCCGAGCATGAGTTCAACGCGTCTACTTTCACCGCTCGTGTCATCGCGGGCACAGGCTCCGATATGTACTCCTGCATCTGCGGAGCGATCGGCGCACTCCGCGGCCCCAAGCACGGCGGCGCAAACGAAGTGGCGCTTGACATTCAGCGGCGTTACAGAACCGCCGATGAGGCCGAAAGCGACATTCGCAGACGCGTCGAAAATAAAGACGTGATCATGGGTTTCGGCCACCCGGTCTATACAATCAGAGACCCGCGAAACTCAATCATCAAGGATGCGGCTCGAAAGCTGGCTGAGTCTGCCGGAACAATGCAGCTCTTCGCGGTTGCCGAGCGAATCGAATCGGTGATGCAAGACACAAAGAAGATGTTTCCGAATCTGGATTGGTTCAGCGCAGTGGCTTATTACCATCTCGGGATCCCGTCGGCCATGTTCACTCCCTTGTTTGTTGTTGCGCGAACGGCAGGCTGGAGCGCGCACGTCATTGAACAACGGATTGACGGCAAGATACTGCGTCCTGCCGCCACATATACCGGACCTGACCCGATTGCTTTTGTTCCGATAAGGGAACGCCGCTGAGTGTCTGAGCATCTCTGTGCGGATCGGCCGGCTCCCGACAAGGTTCTCGTCGACATCGCAGACTATGTATTGCAATACCAGGTCACGAGCGACTTGGCTTATGAAACCGCTCGACACTGTCTCCTGGATACGCTGGGCTGCGGGCTCCAGGC
The DNA here is from genome assembly GCA_025462985.1 of Bryobacterales bacterium. GTDB lineage: Bacteria > Acidobacteriota > Terriglobia > Bryobacterales > Bryobacteraceae > Bog-105. The sequence continues at coordinate 3,357 of JAOAPP010000665.1, forward strand.
GCTCCAATATCCGGCCTGCACGAAGCTCCTGGGGCCGGTTGTTCCTGGAACGATCGTGCCGAACGGAGCGCGGGTGCCGGGAACTTCCTTTCAGCTCGATCCCGTGCGGGCCGCCTTCAATATCGGAGCGATGATTCGCTGGCTCGATTTCAATGACACCTGGCTGGCAGCGGAATGGGGCCACCCGTCGGACAATCTCGGCGCGATTCTAGCGGTTGCAGACTGGCTATCGAGAACTGCGGTGGCCCATGGCAAGCCGCCCCTGCCGATGAAAGCCGTCCTGACTGCAATGATCAAAGCTCACGAGATCCAGGGCTGCCTCGCTCTTGAGAACTCGTTCAACAGGGTTGGGCTGGATCACGTGCTGCTCGTAAAAGTCGCGTCTACAGGGGTTGTATCGCAGATGCTCGGCCTCACTCATGACGAAATCGTCGATGCGCTCTCGCTCGCTTGGGTTGATGGCCAAAGCTTGCGCACCTACCGCCACGCCCCGAATACCGGCTCTCGCAAAAGTTGGGCAGCGGGAGATGCGGCGAGTCGCGCCGTGCATCTTGCGCTGATCGCCAGAACCGGAGAGATGGGTTACCCTTCCGCTCTGACCGCAAAAACATGGGGCTTCTATGATGTCTCTTTCCGCGGCAAACCTTTTCAGTTCCAGCGGCCTTACGGCTCCTATGTGATGGAAAATGTTCTATTCAAAATCAGGTTCCCGGCTGAATTTCATGCGCAGACCGCGGTCGAAGCCGCCTTGGCGATTCGAGAACGGCTGATCAGTCGCGGCCTCACGCCTGATGAGATCGTCAGGCTCACAATTCATTCCCAGGAAGCCTGCTTGCGCATCATCGATAAGGTAGGACCGCTCAACAATCCGGCCGACCGCGACCATTGTGTTCAGTACATGGTGGCCATCCCGCTTCTGTTCGGCAGGTTGACAGCGGCTGACTACGAAGACGCAGTAGCGGCGGACCCGCGGATCGATATTCTGAGAAGCAAAATGAAGTGTGTCGAGGAACCACAGTTTACAGCCGACTATCTCGACCCGGAAAAGCGCTCCATTGCGAACCGCCTCGTAGCGGAAATGACAGACGGCACGATCCTCTCCGAGACGGTGGAGTACCCGGTCGGCCACCGAAGGAGGCGCGCGGAAGGCATTCCGCTGCTGCACGAGAAGTTCCGAGCCAATCTAGCAGGACGGTTCTCACCAAAGCAGCAGCACGAGATTCTGAAGGTCTCCTCAGATCCGAAAGCACTTGAGAATTGCCCCGTAAACGAATACCTCGATCTATACGTTACTTAGATTCGGGCACACGAAGCTAGTATTACGGTGTTAAACATCACTGAGCGTCAAGGTGCTGGCGCGAGGTGCATTAACGTGAACAGAGGTGGGTGTTGTCCAAGCGAGAATCCAGACAGTTGAGGACATTTATCGGTTAATCTGGACTGCTGTGGCGAGTAAACGGCCGATCCAAGCTGGCTACCATGGGCGCGCTCGGCTCTTTTGTCCGCACAGATTGGGGCGGAATAGGGAGGGACAACTGCGCGTGCTGTGCTACCAGTTCGGCGGAGAAAGCAAGAGCGGACTTCAACCGGCAGGTTCGCCGGCAAACTGGCGCTGCATGGTGCTGGAGAAACTCAGCAATGTGAAGTTACTGGAGGATGCGTGGCGCACAGCGCCAAACCACTCCCGTCCCGCATCCTGCGTCCTCGATGCTGCTATTGATGCGGAGGATCAGGCCGAGCGCGATCCACAAAAGGGACAATGAGGGAGTCGGGCGAGCAAGATCCGCGCAAGGGCGGTTCTCAGCGTCGCGATTGAGTTCGGATTATGCCGCTCGGGGCGAACGCGGCGAGCCGCGCGACCGGAAGTCCGAAGGCTGCGAGGGGGCTGAAAATCTAACATGGCCGGCGCGTGCGGAGGGGGAAAACGGTTCCGTTCGCTGACCAGGAACCCATACGCTGCGATGCACAACGTGGCGTGATGGTGAAATCCGCGCCAGCCACGTCCTTCATAGTGGCCCAATCCCAACTCCTGCTTGAGTTCCTCATAGTCGCGCTCAAGGATCCAACGGTGCTTGGCTAGCTTCACCAAAGACTTCAGGGAGGTCTGTGCCGGCAAAGTAGATAACCAGTATTTGGTGGGTTCCGATTCTTTCTTCGGCCATTCGATCAGGAGCCATTCTTCCGGATGTGGTTCGGTCCGCTTATCATCGCGGTGGGCCGGGCGCACGCGGACAGCGGCGAAACGAGAGCGCAAGGTTTGCCGGCTGCCTGGGCGCCATCTGATCTCCCTCCATGCCGAAACCGGTAAGGAGACGGCCAACTGCTTCGCCGAAACCGGCTGGTGATCCGCACTGCGCTGCAGACGTTTGGGGGCCGACCCGCCACCTGGTTTGCGCGGCGGTGCCGGCAAGGGGTGTTGCCCCGGTTCCCAGACCGTGGTCGAGGAGTCGATACCCACCATATATTGCAGTCCGAGTTTCGTGAGGGCCTGGCGGAATGGCGTGCCATTTCCATAGCCCGCATCCGCCAGCACTACTCCCATGGGCACCTGCTCTTTCACCGCCTGCCGGATCTGTCCTAACGCAATCTCCGGTTTGGTTTCAAACTCAACCTCTTCGGGCACCCCGGCCGGCTGACGGCGCTCCACATCCTGGCACCATACCTCGGGCAGGTATAGCCGCCAAGCAATCGGCAAACTCGAATTCCGTCCATATTCAGATCCGCATTGGGACGGTAGCCGCGCGATTTGGGATTCTGTTCCGACCACTGTATGTCCACGATGATGTACTGCCAAGCCGTGGCCCTTGAGATTGGCCGCCATGTAGTCGGCGTTCTTCTTGACCTCATCTTTAGTCATACCGGTGCCAAAGCAGTCCCAGCTTTTCCAGCCCATCGGCGGAGTCGGAGCAGCGGCGCGGCGGGCACAGCCGGAGCAGCCAATGTCACGGCCAGCAAAACGGCAGCCAGTAGATTCAGTGTTTGAATTGCCATGCGGTGACTCGAATCCCTTTACTGAAACAAGCGGCGCGCAGAATCGTTCAGATCTCTCCGCCAAGTCTGCCACTCGTGCGCCGTTCCGCGCGACTTGTAATAAACCTGCTTGATGCCGGCCTGCTCCAGTTCCCCGTGCAATCCGTGAACGCTCTTGTACATCCGCTCCGGTTCCGCCGTGCCAAAGCCAAGCCAAACAAGCTTCACTTTCTTGTTGGACGCAGCGGAGTCGCTGAGTACGCCGCTGTGTGTGGTCTTTGGTATCGAACGGAGTCCCGCTGAACCCGCATCGCCATGTCTCAGCCTACGGCGGCGTTCGAGGATGTGGTGATAGACGAGATCATTCCCATGATCAATGCCCGTTACGAGACTATACCCGAACGCGATCATCGCGCGATGGCGGGCCTTTCCATGGGCGGGATGCAGACCTTTGCGAGCCCCGCTCCTGTACGCCTGAGTTCAAGGTCGAAGCATCGCCGCGGCTTGCGAGCATCTTGGCTCCGGAAACACGCTTGAGTTCAGCCAAACCCCCAGAGTGGTCGTAGTGCGCGTGATTGTTCACGAGATACTTGACGTCCTGCATCCGGAACCAAGGGCCGCTACGTTCTTCTCGATCTCCGGAGCACTCTCGGGCAGTGCGCCGTCAAACAAGATATGTCCTTCCGGTGTGGTGATCAGATAAGATCCAAGTCCCGCCGTTCCGAAAAGTAGATGTTCGCAATGACGTGAAAAGGTTGTTGTGGCTGGTTCCACGCCTGACGCCTCGAAAGCGGTTTGTCTTCGAGCCCCGCAACAGCGGCAAGAGCCAGTATGGAAACGGTTGAGATGAACCGCATTATGAGTGCTGCTTCAAGAGCGTTTTGATTCTCGTGAGCGCTTCGGTCCTTGCTTTCGCGTTCGCCTCAGTTGCATCCGGCGCTTCTCCGGCGCGCATAAAGCCGTGACCGGCGCCGTCGTAGGTCACGGGCTCGAAAGTTTTGCCTGCTTGTTTCATAGCGGCCGTCGTGTCAGGAAGAGTAGCGTCGATGCGAGCATCGTTGCCGGCGTAAAAGCCGTAAACCGGGGTCTTGATGCGGGCCAGCGCCTCCTTATCTGGCGGAGGACCGTAGAAGACAAATGCCGCAGCAAGGTCCGGGCGGTTGGTGGCGAATCGGAAGGATTGTCCGCCGCCCCAACAGAAGCCCGCGACGAACAACTTGCCGTTCGATGCAGGAAGCTTTTTCGCGTAGTCAGCTACGGCGTTGAGATCCGCTGTGACCTTGTCCGGAGGAAGGTGGCTGACAGCTGCCATGGCGCCGCTCTGGTCGAAGCTCTTGCTCCCAGCGTTGTTTGCGCCCATGCCGGAGAGCAGGTCCGGCGCAACGACAAAGTCTCCGGCCCCGGCCAGTTCGTCGGCCATCTCCTGCACCCAGTCGGTCTGCCCGAAGATTTCGTGGATCATGAGAATCACCGCGGTTTTGGACTTCGATTCCGGATAGACCACGTAGGTTTCGACAGTACGGCCATCGTGCTTGACGGTGACCCATTCGCGATGGCGCGGGGACTTTTCCAACTTCTGCTTGGCCCAATCCTGGGCGGATAGCGAGGCAGCGGCTAATGCGCACAACAACAGCAATCTTTTCATCTACACTGTTGTACACCGAAGCCGCCAACGCCGTATTTTGCGCTTGCTATTCTGTGGCCAGTAATCCGTGCCAGTCAAATCTTCGTCCCTTCTCTGCGGCGTTGCGGTCGCGTTCACTCTCCTCAGTTCAGGCCTCGAAGCGCAGGCGTTAAACAACGAGCCGCAAGGCCCGGATCCGAACCAAGCCGTCGAGGGCTGGTACACGCAGCAGATCGCGAAGTACACAACGGCTCCCGAGTTCAACTCTCCCTTAACGAATTACTTGCCGGCTTCTCCCAACGTGCCGACTCCGGCAAAG
>JAOAPP010000667.1 GCA_025462985.1 Bryobacterales bacterium
TCGACCCGGGATGGCGACGAAGTAGTCCAGCTTTACGTGAAAGGTGCAGCGCCAAACCCGCAGCTCCGGGGTTTTCAGCGCCTGCATCTCAAAGCCCGCGAGAGCAGAGCGGTCAGCTTCGACTTGAGGGATGCCGATGCGCACTCGAAAGTCAGCATCGGCGGCGGACAACCGGTCCAATAGAACAATGCGACAGGAACCGGACTTCTTTGGCGAACAGGAACTATCGCTGCTCTATATGGCGCGGCGTCTGCCGGATGCACTGAAACTGGAGCGCATACTGACGGAAGCCGGCATCGACTACCTTGTCGAGACCGGCACGTATACGGGCGGATTATTGATGAGGCGCGAGCTCATGGGCGCCTACTTCTACGTCTCCGACAGCGTGATCGAAGAGTCCCGCACGCTGCTCGTCTCTAATCGCTACAAGCCTTATCGGCTCGGCTGAGTGGCTGGCTCGGAGCGCCGCATCTGCTCTGCCATATCTTCTGGCAGCGTGTCGGCCAGAAATGTCCCATATCCTGTTTCGATGGTCGCCAGATACTTCAGCTTGTTCGGACTCCGTTGCAACGGCAGAAACTGGAGATGGAAGTGGTATGGCACGTCCCTCTCCCGGAGCGGAGCCTGCTTTACCGCCATCATCAACGGCATGAGAAAGCCATAGAGATTGTCGTATTTCTTGCGAATGATGCTGAGGATTTCGGCGAGACTGTTCTTTTCTGAGTCCGTCAGATCGATGAGCGTTCTCATGTGGCGCTTCGCGCAAATCCAGATCTCTGCCGGAAAGCGCGCAGCAAACGGTACGAAGGCAGCGAAGTTTTCGTTCTCTGCGACAACCCTGGTGTCCTGAAGTTCGGCCCTGATGAGACTGCACAGAAGGCACTCTCCACCATGCGAATCGGCATGCTGTTTGGCGGACGCAAGCTCCTTCTGCACGTTGGGCGACACGAAAGGCATCGCGTAGATCTGGCCGTGCGGATGCGGCATCGTGACCCCCACGGCTTCTCCGCAGTTTTCGAACACAGCCACCAGAGCGATATCCGGATTCGTCGCATGCTCTGCTGTCCGTGCAGTCCAAACGTCAATCACTTTACGCCAGTTCGCGACAGACAGCTGCGACGGAGGAAGCGTGTGCTCGGGCGAGTACAGCACCACGTCGCATGCGCCACGAGGTCCAGTCTCGCCGAATAAACCGGCCGCGTGCGGATCGAACGGTTCTACGTCCGGAGCAAACGCCGGAAAATCATTGGGATAAAGGTACACGTCATAGTCATCAGGCACTTTTCCGGAGCCTGGGTCGAATGGACACCAGTTTGCCGGCATCTGGGGACGGTTCTGACGGGCAGTGGAAACGGCCACCCATTGTTGAAGCAGGGCGTGCCAGCGCAGTTTTTGCATATCTCAGAGCTTTGATTTCTGAAAGGAAAACGTGACCACGTTGCTGCTGTAACCATCTTCGGCAATGGCCAGCTCGGCCTTGTCGCGATTGATCAGTCGGGGAAGCAGCAGCCGCACCTGGTACACACCGATCGAGGTCTGCGGAAGCGCAGTGCTTATCACGTCGGCCGGCTGTCCATTCACTTGGGCATGGATGGGCGTGAAAGACAGTTCAGTACCCGTATAGGGAACTCCGGCAACTGGCATCTGATCGGAGGAACTGGTCACGGGATGAAGGCCGGTGACCCATAAGCTCACAACCTCTCCTGATGATGCCGGTGCGTCGGCGGTCACAGGAGATTCGCCCTCGTTTGCATCGCTCCCGTGCAGCAGGATGCCCGGTCTCGGCTCGGGCCCGGCGAACGCAAATATACCGGGAGTGGCCGTTACAAAGGCGACCGAAGCCGGGGAGGTCACGCTTGCAGAGCCGTCTGCCCGCTCCGAACGTACGTACAGGCTGCCGTAGCCTGTCGAAGTGGCCGTGTAAGGTAGCTGGGCGCGGACCTCGGTGCGCGATACCGAAAGCAGCGGAAGAAGGACGCCGTCGAGAAAGACTTCCGTTCCTCCCAGCCTGGTCGGCAACGGAGCCGGCCGATCGTCAGGCGCGGAAACATTCGCTTCGGCCAACGCCGTTCCCTTGATAGTCAACAATGTTCCGGGTGCAAATGAGCCGCTCGTCAAACTGGCGGAATTGAGCAGCGAATCGGAGGATAGAAACGCATCGGCAGCACTGAAAAGCAGGACACGGCGGTCGTGGCTGTCCCCTACAAACAAATTGACGCCGTCGGAAACCAGTGCGTCTGGCCGCGAGATAGTATCCGACCGCAGCGAATCGCTTGGCTCATGGAAATTGAAATCCGGTTGGCCTAAAACAGCGTCGGCAGGCTGGTTCTCAACGGTCGGAAGCGACTTCCAAACCAGCACGCGATGCAGCGCAGCATCCCCCACGAAAAGACGGGCGCCATCCACGGCAACCGAAACCGGATCGATAATCGTTGACTCGTTAGCGTTCACCGCCCCGGGATCGCTGACGTTCAAGGTGACGTCAGGACCAGCATTCGCGCTGGCTGAACTGACGTCATGCCAGATCAGGATCCGGTGAGTGCGGGCATCGATGGCCGCCAGCCTGTTCCCGAACGCGCTCACGGTTCTCGATCCCGCGGCAACCGATTGCGAGATACTCCCCACTGGCGCAAAGCCGCATAACGGGCACGCATCCGCCCCGAGGTGAGGAACATCGTCCTTTGGGCCGGGAACCCTAGAAAGATCGAAGATAGAAACCCGTCCGGAGTTGTCGGCCACGTACAGTCGGCTCTCTTCGACACTCATTGCAGAGACAGCTAGTCCCGTCTCACGTGCTGAAAACGATGGTTGGCCGAGAACTGCCCGAGCCGCTTGTCCACTGAAGAACTCGGCTCCGTAAGCCGCGCCGGCTAATACCAGCGTCAGGGTCAAGCGAATCATTTTGTATGGCTCCGGCTGTCCCTCATGCGCTTGTGTCAGTTTACTTCTTTTTGCGTTGGTACGTAGCCGTTACGCGGGTTCCAATCCCACCGCGCGCCGCGAAATCTCCCACTACCGTCGCGCTCACCGGCTGCGTCGCCTTCACCACATCCTCCAGAAAGCGATTCACCACATTCTCCTGGAAAATACCCAGATTCCGATACGCCAGCATATACATCTTCAGCGACTTAAGCTCCAGGCACCGCTTACCCGGAACGTACCTCAGAATGAGCGTGCCGTGGTCCGGAAGCCCTGTTTTCGGACACACAGAGGTAAATTCTGGCATGTCGATTTCGATCTCATATTCTCCGTACTGATTGGGCCAGGTTTCAATCACGGGCAGCTCGGCATCGATGCCCGAGCTTGCATGTTCGTCCGTGTACTGGCGGTTGTTCTTCATTTCCTCTTACTTCGTGTCTAACTTCTTTGCTAACAGCTCCAGGAATAGGCCCACGTCAGTGACGACCCCAACTGCGTGTCCTGTCCCTCGATCGCTGACTTTGGTCGGCACCGCGGGGTTGATATCCACGCATACGATCTTTACCCAGGCAGGCAGCATATTGCCGGTGGCAATGGAATGCAGCATGGAACTGAGACACAGCACCAGGCCCGCGCCCTTCAACTGCTCCGCATATGCGTCCTGCGCCTCATTCATGTCCGTAATGGTGTCGGGTAGCGGTCCGTCGTCGCGCAGGCTTCCCGCCAACACAAACGGCACGCCCGCCTTCACGCATTCATACATCACTCCAGTACTTAATCGCCCGGAGTGAACGGCCTTCGCAATGCTTCCGGCATGATTTAACGCGTTGATGGCTCGCATATGGTTGCGGTGCCCATGCTGCTCCAGTCGCCCATCTGCTGTACGGACACCAAGCGAAGTACCAAACAAAGCCGATTCGATATCATGCACGGCCAGTGCGTTCCCGGCCAGAAGTGAGTTGATCCACCCGCAGCGGATAAGGCTCGAAATAGCGATACAGCCGCCGGTATGAACCACCACGGGACCGGCTACCGCGACGATCTTCTTCCCTTCTTCGCGCGCCTGACGCATGAGCGCCGCCGTTTGCGCGACAGCTATTTCCACCTGTCGCTCCGACGAGATCTCGTTGCTCATGAAGGCAAAAGCGAGCCGGTCCCGCTCCTTGGATTCCGGCACGACTCGGATCCCCTTCATACCTACAACCACCGGATCGCCGGCCCTAATATCGCGAAGGCGGCGGCAGGTCGCCACGCCATCCCGCACCACAATCATGGCGTCCATGCGCTGGTTGCGTGCTTCCAGCCACTGGCCGCCAATACGCACCCGCGTCTTCTGGTTGGTGGTCGAATAAAAATCTTCCGGAGCGCAGTAATCCTTCTCCGAGATTGCCAGTTCAGCATCTCCGGAATCGATCGCCGTGCAACCGAGTGCCACCAGTTGCACCAGCAACTGCTCCATCTCCGCCTCTGAATCTGCTTCTACTCGCAGACGCAGCGCAGACGGGTCGCCATTGGTGCGGCCGATTGAAAACTGCTCCACTTCGAACCGGCCGCCATATTCGACGACCGAATCGAAGATCGCTTCCATAATGTGGGAATCGATCAGGTGGCCTTGCGCTTCGACAACCTCGGAAACCGGCGATGCTGTCCGGTGATTCTCCCCTGCCATACTCAAGCGTGCGTCAGGAAGACGGGAAGGCCTTCCTTGTTCACATAGCTCGGCCGATAGCGTTCCGTGTTGTACATGGACGCGACATCTACGCGGCGGGGTCCAAGCTTCGGATCCGGAATCTTGACCATGGCAAACTTGCCGTCTGTGATCGATGCCATCAGACCATGCTTGTTCTGCACGAGAGCGTCATATGCCATCGTCCCGAAAGTCGAAGCGACTAGCGTGTCCAGGAAATCCGGAGCGCCGCTGCGCAGGTCATAGGTAAGATCGCTGACAACCGTCTCGTCACCGGTGGCCGTCTTGATCGCGTCGCTGAAGTCTTCCGCCACGCTGAACTTTTTTCGATGGCCGAAGGCATCCGGATCGCCGTACTCGCGGATCTGGTATCCGTCCCAAACTGCGCCCTCCGACATAATCAGAAGGGCATAATTACTCGGATTGTTGCGCTTGTCCGTGACGATCAGATCGATCATCTTATCCAATTTGAATTTGTACTCAGGAATGGCGCAGCGGATTGAGGTCACATACGCTGTGTAAAGCGATGTATACCCGGCATCGCGACCGAACACGCGGAAAATGCCCACCCGCTCATGCGAACCGATGGTCGTACGCTGCCGGTCGATGGCATCCTTAGCGCGCGAGATTGCAGTGGAAAAACCGATGCAGTACTCGGTGCTCTGGACGTCATTGTCCATCGTCTTCGGAACGCCCAGAACTTTGAAGCCGAGCCTGTCGAGTGTCCCCGCATAGCTGAGCGTATCGTCGCCGCCAATGGCAACCAGGTATTCGATCTCCAGCTTTTCAAGGTTCGCCAGAACCCGCTTGCTCATGTCGTACGTGGTGCTCTTCACACCGCCTTTGCTGCTTTCCGTTGCGGGGAAGTTTTCACTCTTTAGAAAATCGGGCACCTCCTTCATCTTCGAAGGGTTCGTGCGGCTCGTGTGGAGGAACGTACCGCCCATGCGATCTACCCTCCGCGTGTTCTCCCGGTTGAGCGGCAGAACGTACCGCTCCACACTCCCAGGGTCGTCAAAATTGACGTGCGTCAGCCCTTCCCATCCACGGCGGATACCGGTGATCTCATGCCCCTCGGAGGTGCCGCGGTAAACAACATTCTTGATGACGGCATTCAGACCGGGAACATCACCGCCGCCCGTCAAGATCCCGATTTTCTTTCCAGCCATTTATCTCCTCTGTTCTCAAGCCGCAAGAGCACAATGCTCCATTGTAACTTTCACAACAGAAACAACCGTCAAGAAATGCGTATCTGCGGTGTTCCCGTGCCGTGCTGGTCCGGGAACACTCGCGTATTCGCAGCTAGACCCACCAGGCCGCCGCCGGCGCCTCGCGAATCATAATCTCATTCAGGAAGTTGGCCGCTTTGGTCAAACCTTCGTCGGGCGACATCAGCGAATCCTCGTGCTCGATGGACAGAACATAATCATAGCCGTACATGCGAAGCGTTGAGATGAACTCTTTCCACCAGCCGTAAGGATGTCCGTAGCCGCATGCGCGGAAGATCCAGGCGCGATTCCGTTCGTCCGTGTATTTCTTCGTATCGAGCACGCCCGTTTTCGGCAGATTGTAATCATAGATCTGCGTGTCTTTGGCGTGCACGTGGAATATGGCGTCGCCGAGAACGCGAACAGCCTTGATCGGGTCGATGCTCTGCCAGAACATGTGGCTCGGGTCGTAGTTGCAGCCCACGCTATCGCCCGCAATCGCACGCAACCTCAGCATGGTTTCCGGACTGTAAACAACAAAGCCTGGATGCATTTCGATGGCGACCTTCACACCATGATCCTTTGCAAACTTCCCGTGTTCCACCCAGTAAGGAGCAACCTTCTTTTCCCACTGCCAATCGAGGACATCCAGATACTCGGGCGGCCACGGGCAAGTCACCCAGTTCGGATACCTGGCGTCTTCGCTGTCACCAGGGCACCCGGAAAAATCGACAACTACCGGCACGCCCAGCTTGGCCGCCAATTCCACCGTTCTCTTGCTCGTATCGGTGAAGGCCTTGGCTAATGCTTTGTCAGGATGCAGCGGATTTCCATGCGAGCTCAACGCGCTGATCGTAAATCCATGATCGTCGAGCTTCTTCTTGAACTCCTTCAGCTCTTTCTCGTTCTCAAGCATCGAGAGCTTGCAGTGGGGGTCGCCGGGGTAATTTCCCGTGCCCAGTTCCACCGTCGTGATATCGAGGCTCTTCAGCTTTTCGATCACTTTATCTAACGGAAACTGCGTCAATAGTGGGGTAAAACAGCCGACTCTCATCAGCGCAAGAGTATCACAGGAAGGCCGGTTTAAACTTCACCGGGAACGCACCCCGAGGCAGTATTTGAAGACCATCCAGAGCAGCGCAATCGCAAACCCCGCAGCAGCCTTGTACTCCTGATTCCGCAAATACACAGCTGTCGAAAATCGCGCTACCCTGCCCCCCCATTTGCGAGCCGGCAGAAAGCGATTCACGGTCGTTGCATACCACGCATACTCGGGAAACAAGTTGCGGAGATGTTGCTCTTCGAGTTCGATGACCGGCAAATACACAAGCAGAAACGCCGCCGCGAACATAAAACCAAGCAGGACGCTGCGACTGGCCACAACGATGCCGGCAGCCACCAGCAAAGTGCCTGCATAAAGCGGATTCCGCATGTACGCGTAAGGACCGGTAGTCGCCAGCCGCTCATTCTTGATCAGATGTCCGGCAGCCCATGCGCGGATCGCTAACCCGGCAAAACAGAGCGGTATGCCAAAGAACATACTCTGCAGGGTTGGCTTTGAGAACCACGCAAAAGCGAACAGCAGAACAAAGCCCGATGCCACACGAAGGCGCTGCACGGCATCCGCATAGCGCTTCGGAAACAGATAGCGCGGCTGAGATTCCAACGTGTTCACGACCGGCTGCTCACGGCAGACGAAGGATGCACGCCGACAGCCTGCAACACTGCCGAAAACACATCGCTCGGTTCAATGGACAACATGCTGGCTTGAATCTCCTTGTGACGGTCATACGTGGTGTGCGCCTCGGGTGTTCGCAACACCTGCATACTTCCACCATAAGGACCCGTAGCGGCTGGATCTGTCGGCCCAAAGATCGCAACTCCGCGTTTGCTGAGACCGGCGGCGATATGAAGCGGACCGCTGTCCACTCCAACCACGGCCGCAGCGCGGCGGGTCGCGTAAATCAAACCGGCGATCGAACTGACATGGACATGAACGTTCGGCAGTCCGTGCAACGACGAAGCGAGCTCCCCGGAAACGTTCATGACGAGCGGGACGCCTTCGCGTGCAAGCAGAGCCGCGAGTTGGGCATAGCTTTGGAGCGGCCACTGCTTCCCTGCCCACCCCGCGAACGGGCTCGCCAGGACAAATGGCGAAGCGGGAAGATCGCCTTCCGCGCGGCCTTGGGGGAGCCAGACCTGCTCGGTAATCTGAGTCGCTCCTGCGGCGCGCACCAGTTGTAGATTGCGCTGAATCCGATGAGGACCGGTGACGCGAACTGCACGCGTGTAAAATCGCGAAGCGAAACGTTCCCGGGCCACTGACCTGTCGAAGCCCCAGAAGACCTTCGGGCGTGCCAGCCGTCCGATCAGCGCCGACTGCAGCAGACCCTGAAAGTCAAACGCGGCTTGCGGCTGCATCGACCACAGCCGCCTTCCCGAAGCGGTCATTCGCTCCTGATCGCCCACGGCCAGCACTCGGTCGACGTAAGGGTTCCCTTCCAGAAGATCAGTCCATCTGCTCTTGACTACCCAGGTCAGGGCATGTTCCGGAAAGCTCAATTTCAGGCTGGTAACGGCCGGCAGAGCATGAACAATGTCACCCATTGCGCCCAAACGAACGACTAGGATGCTCCCGCGAGTGGCATGAACTTTCATTTCTGAACAGCAGCAACGAGGCTCAACGCGGCTTCGGCCACGCGATCCGAGGTGACGCGCGTCATGCAGCGATGGTCGATGGGACATTCCCGCAACAGACACGGACTGCATTCCACCGGCTCGCGTACGACTCGGCACAAGTCACCAGTAGGTCCCGTGGCATGCTCGTCCGTTGCGCCGAATACGACCACGGTGCGAACTCCCAGAGCCGAAGCAATGTGCATGGGGCCGGAATCGTTTGTCAGATATACTTCGCACGCGGCCGCCATTTCAATAAATGCTCCAAGGGTTGTGTCGCCCGCAAAATTCAGGCAGCGCTCCCCTGCCGCTTCAACCGCCTGCTGAACCAGCCCGCAGACTTCCGCTTCCTCCTTTGATCCGAATATTGCAATTGAAGCACTCCGCTCGCGAGCTAGTTTGACCGCCGCTTCCCCAAAACGTTCAGGGAGCCACCGCTTGGCGCCTCCGTACGCGGCGCCAGGACTGACGCCGATAACGGCCGGGCCTATCTGCCTGCTTCGGAAATGCTCCCGTCCCTTTTCTGCCGCCGTTCGCGCCCCAGCCAGGCGAATACTCGAATCGAGCGAATAGCCGTCGATCAATCCCGCCCGCTTCAAGAGCTCCAAATAGTAAAATCGCTGATGGACCGGAATCTCGCCCTTTTCCGGTCGCTCGATCGCATCGGTGAGCAGCCATCCTCGCGCATCCGTGTTGTATCCGATCCGCCTTGGGATTCCGGCGAGCCGCACCAGGGCGGCCGCTTCGAACGCATTCGGAAGCAATATCGCCGCGTCAAATTGCCTGCTGCGCAAAGTGGACGCGACGCTCCATTTCTTGCTGATCCCACGACACCCCGGAGGTGCCTCATAAGAAATGAGCTCGTCGCAAAACGGCTCGCGGCCATAAAGTTGAGCAACCCACGGCTTTGCCAGGATCGCGATGTGCGCGCGCGGGAACCGTGTTCGCAGCGCCTGCAGCGCCGGGACCGACATCACCGCGTCACCCACCCAATTGGTTGCGCGAACAAATATTCTTCCGAATTCCATCAAACTGAACGCTTACTGGTTTGCAGTTTCAGCATACCCGGTGACAAGCGCCGCCGGGCAACGCTCAAAACCGCAACACCAAAATGCCGGGTGTTTTAGAATCAAAAAGAAGGCTGTTCAGTCGTCGGGGCGCGTAGCTCAGCTGGTTAGAGCGCCTGCTTCACACGCAGGAGGCCCGGGGTTCGAGTCCCTGCGCGCCCACCAATCAAGTCAATGAGTTCGAAATTTCCGCAGCAACCTGCAGACAAGATGTACGGAAGATTGTAAGGATGGAACGGAACATCCCAGTGACCCGATGCCGACATCTACTGAACCATCATTGGCTGGTCAGCCCGTGAATCCCCTATGGGAACGCCCGCTCGTGACTGGGCCCACAACCTGGGTCGGGCTTCTGCGCGCTGTTCGGCCTTAATTCTTGCGTGTTCGTCGGTCGCCTTTCGCGCAGCTTTCTCGCTGATGTGTTTGTAATGGTAGGATGTGCGCTTCGAGTGGCGCCCGGACTGTGCCTTCAGTACTTACTGCGGCGTTCCAATCTCGCCATGACTCGTCACCCAGTTATGGCGAAGATCGTGACCTCTGAGACCGCGCAGACCAGCACGCTCCGTGAGTTTGCACCATGGGGTACGCCAGCTCTTGGCAGGCTTCGTTGGATCGTAACGCCGGACTCGGACGATTAATCCGTCCTCTCGCGTCGCCGTCTCGGTTACGAGCGCCGGGATAAAGTAGTGATCCGGGAGAGTTGCTCCAATGCTTCGAGCGCGTCCAAGCAAGTCCTTCGCAGACGCCAGGGCGCCATCATTCAGTGGAATCGTTCGCACTCCTCCTTGGTTTTGCTCTTCTGGAGTCGAATTTCGCCAGCTACGAAGTCGATCCGCTTGAGTTGCAGGTTTCTAACCTCGACGCCACGCATCCCGGTCTCATCTCCAGAACCGTGGCATGATACGCCACAGCCCACCGCGTTCGGGATTTCGCGACATCCAAGAGCGTCACTTGTGGTTCGCCAATAATCCATCCGGCGCTAAACCATT
>JAOAPP010000670.1 GCA_025462985.1 Bryobacterales bacterium
GACGTCGAGATTCAAACCCTCACGTCAGTGGATCGGGCCACACTCGGGGAGACGCGGGTAAAGCGAGGGGCGAAGATCGACAGTCTGTGTCAGATCGGGCATGCTTGCGTAGTAGGCGAGGACAACATCATCTGCGGTCAGACCGGGCTTGCGGGTAGCACGGTCCTTGAAGCAAACGTCATCATGGCCGGACAGACCGGGTCCTCGGGGCATCTGACCATCCGAAAGAATGCCATTGTCTGGGCGCAGTCGGGCGTCGGTCATGACGTTCCAGAAGGCGGCATTGTGAGCGGTTCGCCCGCTTTCGATTCCCGTGAATGGCTGCGCGCCTCCGCTACCTTTACGCGATTACCCGAGATGCTGCGCACGATCCGGGCACTCGAGCAAAGAGTGGCCGAATTAGAAAAGCAGTGAAGCAATGCTGCCGGGTCAAACGCAAGCGCCGCGACTGCCAGCCGTCAGTTGCTCTGCTGCCTCTGAAAAGTGCGGCAGCCTTCCCCACAGATCCCGGTTCCCGATAATGTAAAGCCGCCGTTTCGCCCGGCTGACCGCGACATTCAACAAGTTGGGCCGCTCTGATGCCCAGTCCCTCGCCGCCTCCGACGCCGGGTTGCTCCCCAGGACGAGAATCACCACTTCCGATTCAGCGCCTTGCGCAATGTGTATGGTTCCGACTCTTCTGATTCCGAACTTCTTCGCGATTTGCCGCAGCTTCAAGGCCACGGCCCTGAACGGCGAAATCAGCAGCACCGCATCTGGCCGCATTCCGCTCGCAAAGAGATCCAGAAGCAGAACATTCAGCAGGATGCCCTCATCCGGAATCCAATGCCCTTCCGCCTGATCGGAAGCTACATGGAGCCAGCGGCTCGGACTGAGATTGATGGGCGGCTGTTCCGGCGTCGCGTACACCATCTGGCCGCCATAGGCGACGTGGTTCGAGATGTCGAACATGGGCTGCTCACAGCGCCGGTGAACTCGCAGCGGACATCCGACCCAAGCGGGCGCGGGCTCGGCCTTGAAATGAAGATACGTGCCGTAGCTGCTGGCACGGTCGACCAACCATTGCGCGGAGTTCTGCGAAGGCATCCAGATCTCGTCCACTCCGAAATGTTTTCTTAATGCCTGCTGTGACGTGTACGGCAGGCTGACAATGGGCTCAAGCTGCAGCGGATCTCCCGTGGCCACCACACGCTTTGACCGCCAGATAGCGCCGGCACTGGCCTGCGGAGTTGTCTGCCCTGCTTCGTCCATCAGGAGCCAGCCCAAGGACTCGCGGCCAAGATGGGCAAACAGCCGGTCGAAAGATGCAAAGGTCGTCGAGATGACCGGAAGAACAAAGAACATCGTGGCCCAAGTGGACTCGGCGCTTCTTTGGTCGACGCCGGACGGAATCTTGCCGGAGAGGAGATCCATACCGGCCCAGAGATTCTGCCTGAATCGCAGCGAGGAACACTCGATGAAGGCCCGATGGAGGTGTAACGCCTCAAGAAAAACCGAGGTTCGCGCCCGGTTCCACTCTTCATCGGACCAGGGAGACGAGAGCTCGCGCGCCTCGCTGTCCTCCGACCAATCGGCTGGATTGGGAAACGAACTTCCCAACCTCTCGCTAAGGAGCCGTAGCTTGTCTTGCTCCGCCCTCACTGTATCCTGCATTAGAGCGAGTTCACTCAGCGCGAATGCCTGATTCGCCACGGCCCTCCGCCGTTCTTGCTCGGCGTCATCGAGGGAGGCGGCCGCCCGCCGGTACTCAGCTTCCGCATCTGCCACTCGTGCGGCATACCGCTCATCATCGGCACGCCACTCGCGGTATGCCGACCCCATTGTGAAAATCGCGTCGACAAGGGCGGGTTTGAACGATTGGTGCTGTTTCCGCGCCGCTACTGCATGGTCCCGATTCTCCGCTGCTCGGGCTCGCCCATTCTGCATAACAACGAGTCGTTCGTCGGCTGCGTCCAGGGAGACATCGCAGTCCCGAACACGCTTCTGGAGAACGCTCAGCTTGTCGCAGGCCTCGGTAAGAGCGTTTGTAGTTGCCCACGCATCAGTCCGAGTGCTCCTGATCCTCCCTTCGGCCTCGAGCGCAGCTTCGAAACTGCGTACGGCACTTTTCCAACTGGATGGTTTCGCCTTGACGCTGCGGAGGTACTCAGCGAAGCCGCGTTCGGCCCGGGATTGCGGCTGTTCGACCTCGTCGTCCTTGTACCAGAAGTTATCGCGGAAGAGTTTCCGGTTCTTCTTGTTTCCGAAGCGGGCCGCAACCAGCGCCCATGCTTCTCCCGCACCCTTTGTCTTCCGTTGGAGCCGCGTCGCGAAGTCAGCAAAGTAATCGACCGCCGCGAGCCACTCGGGGCTTATGGCAGCAGCGGATGGGATCTCCAGAGTGACATTTTCAACGGCGCGATTGTTGTTCGAAGCGACCACCATCTCGAATCCGCGAAACTCCGGCTTCCAGAGTGAGACAGTCCGCGTGTATCGGTCGGACTTCCATACCACTTCTCCCTCGAACGCGTCGATCGGCCTCCGAAGTGCGGCCAGGGCTTGTGCTCTCTTCACGATGACGGACGCGACAAGCTCCCGAAGCAGCGTCGTTTTCCCGGTGCCCGGTGGTCCGTTGACGCCGATCACGCCTCCCTCGCTGTCGTCGAGCATGGCGGTGGCTGAGTTGATGGCGAACTGTTGGCTAAAGTATGGCGACTGCGAAATCGGGGCGGGCCATCGCCCACGCGGAAAGCGCTCAGGAGCAAGGCCGCTCCAGAGAGTCTCCCTGCTTTGCCGTACATCTACTCTCGCGCCTTCGTTCAACTGCTCCGGCTGCACCAGGACCAGCGACAAGGCCGCACCCGCGTTGCCGGCCTTCACCGCCGCGCCAACAAGGGCCAAGTCTTCGGCGAAAAAGCTGTTGACAAAATCGAAGCCTGCCGGCTCAAATGTCCTGTCTTGCGGAACAACTGATGCGGCCAGGAGGCTCGCCCCTGGATGGAGATTACGCGGCGCGCGTAAGTTGCTCGCGATTAGACGGACACCTTGGCTTATGTCGGAATGCTGAAGACGTCGTCCCACGCGGTACCTGGCGAGCAGCTTCAAGCCCTGCTCGTCTTCTTCCGGAACCCCCCACAGGCGTTCGAGCTGGGCTTTCTGAGCATCCCTCCACTTTCCAAACCCTTCGAGCCAGTTCCTGTCATGCGGTCCCGGACTCACCGTCTGACTCAATGCCCAGGGACAAGAGGCCACAGTCAGACTGTCGAATAGCGGCCGTCCGTCGGCCGCCAATTGCACCGCAAAAAGGCAACTCGCCCCGCCCTGGCGCCTGTCAAACGAGTCCGCATCCCTGCCGAACTTTCGAACCAATAGTAACCGCAGCGCCGCAAGCTGAAACGATCCACCGTACAGAACGAAGCGCCAGGCTTTCCCTTCACGGAGAGGCTGTCCCCAATCAGGCAGACACCAGGGCAGCGGCTTTCCAGGGTCAACTTGAATTACCGGATAGTCCCGGCTCGATGGATCTTCTTTCGGTATCTTTTGCGGCGAGAGGAGCTCAACCGCGCGCCAGAATTCCAGCACGCGTGCTTGCGCATCCCTCGTCCCCTGAGAGCTTCCCTCGCCCATCGAGAGTTCGTCCAAGTCAGCATCATAGCTAGTGTGCCGACAGATCCGCCCCCAGCCGCAAATTAGGTGGTGTAAAGAAACAGTCACAAGACTGCGCTACCACGTACATGACCGCCCGCGATCATTGAAAAGGAACAAGGATTGCGCCGGTAGAGAATCCGATTGACCGGGCCCGGAATTCCTGGTAATCTCTATGGACATAGGGTACTTTGCGTGAAACTTCTCTCTTTTCCCATGACGGCAGCAGAGCTAAATCGAATGGCCTGTTGTCGCTGCTGTCAGCCTCTCTCCCGCTAAGACATCAGGAATATTTTCAGGAAGGTTCAGGAATGAGCGCAGTTGCACTTCTCAGCAGTTCGATCCCGGTATCATCCCGTCGCATCTCGGAGCTCGATGCCATCAGGGAGATCAGCCGGATTAGTTCATCCGGGCATGACGTTTCGATCGCAATCGAATCGATCGCAGCCGTCGCTTTGAAAGTAAGCGGCGTCAAACAGGTGCAGATCCAATATTCTGATTCTGCAGATGGAACGTCCGCGGAACCGTTTCTGTGGGGCTCTTCTGCGGGTGACGCCGTGGTGGGCTCGGCTGTCGCGGAGATTTGCGCGGCAGGACAGAGCTGGGGTGAGTTGCGCCTGTACTTCGAACTGCAGCCTTCCACGCTGGAGAGTCCGCTTCGGCTTGCTAAGTTTCTGGCCCAGCAGGTGGGTCTGCAGTTAAGCC
>JAOAPP010000673.1 GCA_025462985.1 Bryobacterales bacterium
CCACGGTCGATGGCGGTGTTGATTATTTCGATTCCAGCCTTCTCTTCGATTCGGACAAAGCCAATATGCCAGCCTCCCAGACCAATGACGGATACCCGCTCATTGGTATGTCCCAGGGTGCGGTATAGCATTTCTGAATGAGGCATCGTGTCTCCTTTGACAACTATCGGTGAACCGGGATGTGAATACAAGTCTCAGAATTCCCGGGTACCCGGGAAGGTTGCAGCTGTCGGGGATGATAAGAGCGGAAGGTACAGGTATGGCGAAGTGACAGGTTCTTTCACGATTGCAGAAATACTTCATCAACCCCAGCTGTGGCCCACGTCGGTTGAGCGTGTTCAGAGCGCCAGGAAAGCGCTGCCACAGCTCACGCCCAGAAAGGCCATTGTTACTGGAGCGGGAACTTCAGCCTATGTGGCTTCTGCGATAGCCGCTTCTTTGAAGGCGGGGGCGGCAATTCCCACGACGGAGTTGCTCTCCGCTTCACGGGATGATCTGGATCGGGCGGTTCCCGAGTTTGGAGATGGGGGAGTTCTAGTTTCTATTGCCCGCTCCGGCAACAGCCCGGAAAGTATGGCCGTGGTTGACCGGCTCGGGGCGATGTATCCATCCGTTCGACATCTCGCGATTACTTGCAACGCGGAAGGCCAACTTGCGCGCCGTCCAGGAGTGCAGGCCTTGCTTCTCGATCCTCGTACGAACGATCAAAGCCTGGCGATGACGAGCTCATTTTCGAATCTCACGCTGGCTGGATTGTCACTGGCTCATTCGGATCAACTTGCAGCAGCGATGGATACAGTTTGCAATCGTGCGGCGGAAGTTCTTCCGAATTTGCGAAAGGTCGCGGATGAACTCGCGTCGACAGCCCCGAGCCGCGTGGTTATCCTGGCGAGCGGTTCGCTCCTTGCGCTGGGGTCGGAAGCGGCTTTGAAGATATTGGAGATGACCGGCGGCCAGACCGTGGCGCTGCCGGAATCGTTTCTCGGCCTGCGACACGGGCCGATGAGCTTTCTAAGGAGCAATGCTCTTGTGCTTTGCGTAGCGTCGTCAGATCCATTGAAGCGCCGATACGAGGAGGATCTGCTGCAAGAGCTTCGAAAGAAGAATCTCGGTCGAATTGTAGCTATCGCAGAGAGCGACTTCGCCCCAGGATCGGTCGATGTTTATGCTCCCCCGATTGCACCGAATCTTCCGGACTTTCTGCGAACGCCGTTTGAGATCCCGCTGGCACAGCTGCTGGCATACAGTCTCAGCATTCGTTTGGGGCTCGATCCGGATAATCCAAGTCCTGACGGTGTAATCACGCGCGTGGTGCAGAGCTTCCGTCTGCACGAGGATGCTGCTGGTGTTTGATTGCGTCGTAGCCGGAGAGGCGAATATTGATTTGTTAGTGGACGGTGTCCTGGAGCTTGAAGTTGGAAAAGAGAAGTTAGCCGACGATTGTTCCGTCGTGCTGGGCGGGTCCAGCTCAATTACGGCCTTCAATCTTTCCAAGCTCGGAGCCAGCGTCAAGTTCATTGGTGTCCTTGGCCGGGACATCTTTGGAAACTACGTCAGAGACAAACTGGTTTCGGCGGGCGTGGACGTGAGCGCTATGCGATGGTCGGATACGACAAAGAGTGGAATCACGATCTGGCATAGTCATCACAAACAGAGAGCCGGTGTGACATACAGCGGGACCATTGCGCAGTTACGCGCTTCCGATATCACCGACGAGAGTATGCGGAACGCCCGACATTTGCATGTTGGAGCGTATTACCTGCTGCGTGATTTCCACCGTGACGCTCCGAGTGTGTTCGCTGCTGCGAAAGCCGCTGGCCTGAGTACTTCGCTTGATTGCAACTACGATCCGTCAGAAAGCTGGGATTCAAATATCTGGAACGTGCTGCCGCATACCGATGTGTTTTTTCCGAATGAGAAGGAGGCCACCGAACTTACAGGCCGGGAGGATCCGCGCGAGGCTGCAAGAGATCTTGCACGGTATGCCCGTACCGTGGTTGTCAAGTTAGGTGCGGACGGGGCCTTTGTGGTGACGCCCGAAGAAAGTTTTCACCAGCCCGCGATTCCGTCCAAAGTTGTCGATACGACCGGCGCCGGAGATAGTTTCAACGCGGGCTATCTAGCGAAGCTACTGCAAGGTGGCTCGATTCAGGAATGTGCTCAGGCGGGGGCCGAAGCGGGCGCGCGCTGTGTCAGGATGATCGGCGGAACGGCGGCTTTCGAGGATGGCCGATGAGTGCTGCCCGTCCCGGAGTGGCTCTCGTCGCCCACAGCGGCGGACCCACGCCGGTTATCAACGCCAGCTTGTTGGGCGTTATCCAAGAGTCCCGAAGGCATCGTGAAATTACGGCATTGTACGGCGCGCGATTCGGTGTCGAAGGCATTCTGGCCGAGGACTTCGTGGATCTTTACCGGCAGCCTCACGAGGTGCTCGAAGCCATTGGAAGAACGCCCTCATCCGCGCTGGGCTCTTCACGCAGGGAGAATACGGAAGAGGATCTCGCGAGGATGGTTGAGATTTTCAGCAAGCACAACGTCCGGTTCTTTCTTTACAACGGTGGGAACGGCTCGATGGGGACCGCCCACCAGATCGCCGCGGCGGCGGACGATGCCGGGTATGAACTGCAGGTCATTGGTATCCCGAAAACAATCGACAACGATTTGGTTCAAACCGACCACAGCCCTGGCTACGGGTCGGTTGCTCGTTATTTTGCGACGGCCATTCGTGATATCGACGCCGATAACAGAGCTCTTCCGAAGCAGGTGGAGATTGTGGAGGTCCTGGGCCGCAATACGGGCTGGCTGGTAGCGGCGACGGCGCTTGCGCGGGCCAAGCCGAATGACGCGCCGCACCTTATGTATTTTCCTGAACGGCGGCTGCCTCTCCATAAATTTCTTGCGGATGTGGAAGGAGTGTTCTCGCGACTGAATCGGTGTGTGGTTGCGGTCTGCGAAGGACAATTGGACGAGACCGGCGAGCCTTTCGGGGCGGATGTGCGCTCCGGTTCGCGTGGGTCGCTCGCGATGAATGTCGGGCATCGGCTCGCCATGCTTGTATCCGAGCATCTGAAACTCCGGGCACGGAGCGAAAAGCCCGGCTTGATCGGGCGGGCCAGTTCGTTGACAATCTCTCCGGTGGACTGGAACGAGGCCTGCTTATGCGGTTCTCATGCAGTCACGGCGGCGGTACAGGGAGCGGGGAACCAGATGATTTCGCTGGTTCGGGAGCCGGGGACGGAATACCGGGTCACTCCGGGGCTTGTTGCTCTGGACGAAGTGGCGTATGTGGAACGGGAAGTACCGCCGGAGTGGCGGAGCGAGAACGATATATTGCCTCCGTTCTTTGAGTACGCGATTCCTTTCGTAGGCGAAGTGCCGGCGTTTCCGCGTCTAGACGACTGACCGCACCGCGGTTGGCCTCGTGCGAGGATAGCCAGTTAATGAGACGATTGCTTCTCAACCTGCTGCTTTGCTCCGTGCTTCCGGCCAGTGCGCCATCTTCAAGTCTTCTTCCTACTGCCGATATCAAAGTGGATCAGGTAGGCTACTCGTCGGGCATGACCAAGCTTGCGTTTTTGGTAAACGCCAACGCGGCTGCAGGTGCGGCCTTTGCTGTTCGGCGGGAGTCGGACGACAGCGTCGTGTTCCAGGGACGCTGGACTGCGCCGGTCTTTGATCCCGATTCGGGCGACCAGGTCAGAACGGCCGATTTCACTGCGTTCAACACGCCGGGAACGTATTACGTGAGTGCTCCGGATTTGGGCCGCAGTTGGAACTTCAAGATTGCTACTGATGTTTACTCACGCGCGTATTACCTGACAGCTCGTGGTTTTTACGGACAGCGATGCGGTTCAGCGGTAGACCTTGGCTCCGAATTTCCGGGCTATCGTCATGACATTTGCCACACGACGGGAGCTTATGACCCATCCAGCGGCAAGTCGGGCATTCACTCGTCCTCCAAAGGTTGGCATGACGCGGGCGATTATGGCCGGTACACAGTCAATTCGGGGATTTCTACAGCCACGCTCC
>JAOAPP010000689.1 GCA_025462985.1 Bryobacterales bacterium
ACCGCGGACCGAACCCTCAGTTCTTCAATGCCCACGCGCTGGGAATCAACATGACCACCTTGGTTCCCGATGACTTCCGCCTCTCCGTCTCGAATCCGGGTTTCAGCGTCGGCTGCGGAACCTGCTCGCCGGCACACCTCAACGTGAATACGTTCCAGTTTGCGGACGACGTCGATGTCATTCGCGGTAAGCACCACTTCGGCTTCGGCGCCGAGTACATCCGCACGCAGAACAATCTGTTGACCGGATACCTTCAAAACGGCAGCTTCAGCTTCAACGGCGTCGGCACCAATGACTCAATGCTCGACTTCCTCACCGGCACCATGAGCGGATTCAGCCAGAGCTTGCCCCAGCAGCCCACAATCCGCATGAGCATCCCCGCCCTCTACGCGCAGGACACCTTCCATGCCGCCGCTCGACTCACCGTCAATGCCGGTCTGCGCTGGGAACCCATGCTCTGGCCGCAGGATCTGCACCACCGCGGAGCCTCCTTCTCTATGGCCAATTTCGCTGCCGGCATTCACAGCCAGGTGTATCCGAATGCGCCGGCCGGAGCCTTGTACTACGGAGACAAGGGAATCAACGCTTCCTTTACCCAAGACCGTAAGGCCACCTTTTCGCCTCGTCTCGGTCTCGCCTGGGATCCCAAAGGCGACGGCCGTCAGACGCTTCGAGTGGGAGGCGGCATCATGTACGACGTAGGGCAACTCTACACTGCCCAGCGGCTCACCTCTGACCCGCCCTTTGTCAACGAAATCGACCTCACGACCAGCAACCCGCTCGGCTTCAGCAATCCCTGGACGACCGGCTACAACTACCCGGGCGGAAATCCGTTTCCTCCCCAGGGCGCCTATTTCCCGCAGTATGCGCTTTGGATCGTTCTGCCGCAAACTGCCCTTCACCCCACGTCGCTGTACCAGTGGAACGCGAGCTATCAGCGGCAGATCGGCGCAAACTTGTTGGCAACCGCCACCTATATGGGGAACAAAACCTCCCATATCTACACGGGACAGGAACTCAATCCAGCCGTTTACAATCCCGCCGTTTGTGCAGCGACAAAAGGTGGCTGCTCCACCAAAACAACCAATCAGCGCAAGGTTCTCAACATAATGAATCCATCGCAAGGCCAGTATTTCGGCAACCTCGACCTCATCGACGATGGTGCGAATGCAAATTACAACGCTCTGTTGGTATCTATTCAGGAGCGCTTGAACCGTGGAGTCACGTTCCTCGCAAACTACACCTGGTCACACTGCATCAGCGATCAGGATTTCGGTGGTGATATCGGCGGCCCCGGCTTCATGAACCCCTACAACCTGCGGCAGGATCGCGGAGATTGCAACTTCGACATACGCCACATCTTCAACGCTTCTGTTGTCGCCACCAGTCCGGTAAAAGGAAAGGCCTTCTGGTCTCATCTGCTCGGGAACTGGCAGGTTGCGCCCATCATCCGGGCTCTCAGCGGTGTACCGCTGACTGTGACGACCGGCACCGACGCCTCTCTCACCGGCGTCAATCTGGATCGCCCCAATTACGTCGCTGGTGCGAACCCTTACACAACCAACTGGGGCTCGAACATTCCGCAATACCTGAATCCCGCAGCCTTCGTCCCGAATACTCCTGGAACCTACGGCAACCTGGGACGTGACGTTCTGCGCGGCCCCGCACAGCTTCAGTTCGATGTGTCCGTAAGTCGCATCTTCGGCATTCATGAATCCACTCGTCTTGAAGTTCGTGCGGAAGCTTTCAATGTGATCAATCACACCAACTTCATTGCCGCCGCCACCGGCACCGGTATCCCCGGCATTTCAACTGGCGGCATATCGCTCAGCCGAAGCTCGTCCACCTTCGGCCAAATCACTTCCGCCGGTGATCCCCGCATTTTGCAGTTCGCCATGAAACTCTATTTTTGAGGAACTATGACGCCCTCCCGACGAGAACTCAGCCTGCTTCTGCCTGCTGTCTTTGCAGCGCTTGCCGAAGCCAAAGAACCCGTGCTTGCTTCCAGGTGCTACGCCTATGACGCTCTGCCTGAGAAGACGAATCCTGAGAACAAGAATGAAATGAGGCAGGTCTTCGAAGCCGCTACACATAAAGGCGTCGAGGTCGATCTGCACATCACAAAGCTGGCGCCCGGGCAGATGCCTCATCCCGAGCATCACCATCCTCACGAGGAGATCGTCCTGCTTCATAGCGGAACCCTCGAAGTGACAATCTCGGGAAGGACGACTACGCTCGGCCCCGGATCGGTCGTCGTCGTCGCTTCAGAGGAGCCGCATCACTGGAAGAACCCAGGCCAGTCTCCGTGCGAGTACTTCGTCATCGCGGTGGGAAAAGCCGAAACTTAGTAGCCGTAGGATTACACTTGTTTCTGAGTAACTCCGATGATTCAACTCAAAGTGAATGGTGCAGCCAAACAGTACGAAGGTGACGGCGAGATGCCACTTCTCTGGTTCATTCGCGACCACCTCCAGCTCACCGGCTCAAAGTTCGGCTGTGGCATGGGCCTTTGTGGCGCTTGCACCGTCCACGTCAATGGCGAGGCCGTTCGCAGCTGTCTCACCCCCATGAGTGCCGTTGGCGGAAAAGAGGTCACCACTATCGAAGGCCTCAGTGCGCACGGCGATCATCCAGTGCAGAAGGCCTGGGAGCACGTCCAGGTGCCCCAATGTGGCTACTGCCAAAGCGGCCAGATCATGCAGGCCGCTGCGCTGCTTAAGCAAAAGCCCAAACCTACCGATCGCGACATCGAGGCCGCCATGTCGGGCAACATCTGCCGCTGCGGCACGTATCAGCGGATCCGCGAGGCCGTCAAAATCGCATCAGGTCAGAAACGGACAGTGACCGCATGAGCAACCGTATTCAACCCGCCTCTCGCCGCGACTTTCTTACCGGCCTCTTCTCCGCTGGCGCTCTCATTCTCGGTGCGCGACTCGTTCCGGCCGAACAGATCACCGCTGCCTCTGATGTGAAGGACGCCACGTGGAATCCCAACATCTGGATCGGCATCAACAGCGACGGTTCCGTTCTCATCGTCACTCACCGCGCCGAAATGGGTACCGGTATCCGCACGACGCTTCCCATGATTCTTGCGGACGAACTCGAAGCAGACTGGGCCCGTGTTCGCTTGCAACAGGCCATCGGCTCCGACAAGTATGGCTCTGAAGACACGGATGGCTCCTGCTCCATTCGCGATTTCTACGACACCATGCGTGAAGCAGGCGCCACCGCGCGCGCCATGCTCGTCAACGCTGCTGCGGCCCAATGGAACGTGCCGCTTGATGAATGCGGTGCGCACAACCACGAAGTCCTGCACAAGAAGTCGGGCCGCAAACTCGGCTATGGCGAACTGGCGGCAGCAGCCGCCAAACAGCCGATGCCTCACAACAGCACCATTCAGTTGAAAAAGCCTAGTGAATTCCGCTACATCGGCAAAGGCGTTCCCAGCTATGACCTGAAGGATATGTGCACGGGCCGTGCCGTCTACGGCTTCGATGCGCACCTGCCCGACATGGTCTATGCGGCGATCGAGCGCGCGCCCGTCCTCGGGGGCACTCTCAAATCCTTCGACGACGCGCAAGCCAAAAGCGTCAAGGGCGTTCAACAAACTGTCGTCATCGAATCGGCGAAACCACCCTACGGCTTCCAGGCTCTCGGCGGCATCGCGGTCATCGCCGATAACACCTGGGCTGCGTCGCAAGGCCGCAAGAAGCTGAAGGTCGAGTGGGAATCCGGCGCGAACGCCATCTTCCAAACCGACACCTACAAACGCGATCTCATCCAAACTGCTCAAAAGCCGCAGAAAGTCGTTCGAAAAGCAGGTGACGTAGAACAAGGTCTAAAAGGCGCAGCGAAGGTCCTTGAGGCCACCTATTACACGCCTTTGCTTGCGCACGCCCCCATGGAACCCCCGGCCGCGCTCGCGATCTGGCGCGATGGTAAAGTGGAAGCCTGGACCGCAACCCAGAGCCCTCAGGACGTACAAAAAACCGTGGCGCAGGCGGTCGGCATCAAGCCCGAAGACGTCATCTGTCACGTCACGCTTCTCGGCGGCGCGTTTGGCCGCAAATCGAAGCCCGACTATGTCGCCGAAGCCGCCATCCTTTCGAAGAAGGTAGGCAAGCCCGTCAAGATCGCCTGGACCCGCGAAGAGGATATCCGCTTCGATTTCTATCACTCCACGTCAGCCATGTATTTCAAGGCTGGCCTGGACGCCTCCGGAAAGCCCGTCTCTTGGCTGCAGCGTTCCGTCTTCCCTCCAATCGGCTCTACATTCGACGGCAAGTCGGAGTACGGCGACGATGGCGAGATGTCGATGGGTTGGATCGACGTGCCCTTCGATGTTCCAAACTTCCGAGCCGAGAATGGCCCGGCCAAGGCGCACGTCCGCATCGGCTGGCTGCGATCTGTGGCGAACGTGTACCACGCCTTCGGCGTGCAGTGCTTCATAGATGAACTGGCCCACGCCGCCGGAAAGGATCCGGTCGAGTATTGGCTCGAGTCTCTCGGCCCTGCCCGCAAACTCGACTTCAAAGGGCAAGCCGAAAAATTCGCCAACTACGGCAAACCGCTCAACGAGTACCCTTACGACACCGCGCGCCTCCGCCGTGTTGCTGAAGTGGCTGCCGAACGTTCCGGTTGGGCCAACAAGCGCACCGCCAAACGCGCGGTCGGTTTCGCCGCTCATCGCAGCTTCCTGAGCTATGTGGCGGCCGTTGTGGAAGTCGACATCGACTCGGGCGGAAAAGTGCGGATTCCACGCGTGGACATTGCCGTTGATTGTGGACCCGTAATCAATCCCGATCGTGTGAAGGCGCAGTTCGAAGGGGCTTCCGTGTTCGGAACAAGCGTTGCTTTGTTCGGGGAAATCACCGCGTCCGATGGTCGCATCGACCAGGGCAACTTCAACAACTATCCGGTAGCTCGCTTAAACGAAGCGCCCCTCGAAACGCACGTGCACCTCATCGCCAATGACGATGCTCTTCCAACTGGAACCGGTGAGCCAGGCGTTCCGCCCATGTCGCCGGCCATCTACAACGCAGTTTTCGCGGCCACCGGCAAGCGTTTCCGCGAGCTTCCGCTTCGTAAGCAAAAGTTGGTGTAAATTCAGCTCAAGAAAAACGCCAGCGCTTCTTCTTTCATCTGAGGAGGAATCGCGTGCGGTCCTTCGAACTCGCGATAGGTAACCGGCAACTCGTGACTCTGCAGGGCGCGGACCACTCTACGGCTGCATGGGTCGATCGGAAGCACCTCGTCGCGCGTTCCGTGCGATATGAAAATTCGTGGCTGATCTTCAATCCGCACCGGCGCCATAAAACCAGGTGAAAACGCCAGAATGTACCGGAAGAGGAATCCGTTGCTCAAGCCGAGTGACAAAGCATAAGAAGCGCCATCGGAAAACCCGCCCAGCGCGATCCGTTCCGGTTCGATTGTGTACCGCGAAAATACCTGCTCCAGACATTCATCAATGAAGTTGACATCCGGTCCGTACCGCGCATCCGAAATGATGTCCCAGGATGATTTGCGCGATTCCGGCGCTAGCAGAATCACTTTGGCCCCATCGGCGTAGTAGTTGAGTAATCCGATTCCCTGTTCCGCATTGCCGCCCGCTCCATGCAGCATAACCGCAAGCGCGGCCGCCTGCCCAACTGCCGTTTCGGGAACATACAACAGTGCTTCACGCTTTTCCCGGATCCGCAGATGCTGCACTCCTGCCGCGCCGGCCTCCCGCGGCGCTCCCGGCCTGGCCTTCAGACAAGCAATGGGGTTAGCCTCGGTTCGTGTTGAGGTTGGCATCGTCTCTTCCATTCCATAGACGCGCATTGCTCCGACCAGACTGCTGGGAGACGTACCTGACCGGGCAATGCCGCCCCGTAGTTTTCGATTATCCTTCTTCTAGGATTCGAAGGAGAACGTTATGAGTACGCAGACCGCCAGTGTCGAATCTCAACAGCTGAAAGATGGACTTCGCACCACCTGGATGGCCGGTGATTTCGGACAGATTGCACAACAAACGCGCTTAAA
>JAOAPP010000703.1 GCA_025462985.1 Bryobacterales bacterium
CCACGCGATCCGGACTATGAAGCTGAGGAAGGGAAGAAAGTCCTCATCTTCACTGTGGCCGAAGAGCTGCCTTTTTCCTGGCATCCGACGCTAGGCACGGCGCTGCATTTGTACGCGTCGCGGGCTGCGCCCGTTTCGGAACAGTCGAATCAAATCACACTGGATCTTAAAGCGGGGAAGATTCCGGTGTGTTTTACCGCCAAGTCGGAGAACGATGGACATAACCGAGCAGACGGTCTCGTGTTCGGCGAAATGCGCCAACGCGATCCTGAATTCGGAGTCATTTTCTCGCGTGAAGAGGTCGCCCGCGTAATTGGAATCGCGCCGGACGAGATACCTTCGGAGTGGCCGATCCAGATTGTTTCGACCGGGTTGCCATTCGCGATTGTTGGCATTCGTAATGAAAAGACCCTGGCGAATCTAAGCTTCCGTCATACAGACGCCGCAGAATTTCTTAACAAGACCGCCGCCAAGTTTTTTTACTTTGTGTGTCCGCAACGGCGAGAAGATCGGTTGGAAGCCAAGGCGCGCATGTTCTTTTATGGCGCTGAAGATCCAGCTACGGGATCAGCGGCCGGTTGCGCCGCGAGTTGGATGGTGCAACACGGCATCGCGAACAGCGACGAACAAGTGCTGATTCGGCAGGGCGCCGAGATTCGCCGTCCCAGCGAAATGTATGTGCGAGGAATGCGAGACGGCCAACGTGTTACGAACGTTCGCGTGGGCGGATACGCGGTGGAAGTGCTGCGCGGAAGGGTGACTATTTAGGGGTAGTTGAGGGTTGATTCGCCTACGCACGAGGCTACGACGTGACAGGTAGTTGAGAGAAAAACGAAACCGGGATATCTGCTCGGAGGGTGGAGCGAACAGCGCGGAGCTGAGAGAAGATGGGAGATCGAAGATGGAAATCAAAAGAAGTGGCTCACAACCGTCGGGCAAAGGGCCGCCCGAATATTTTACAGGCGCGGTGCGCGTGGACCCACTGTTCAAGGCGCCGGAACCTGCGCGTGGTACTGGGGCGAGTGTCACGTTTGAACCCGGTGCCCGTACTGCATGGCACACTCACCCGTTAGGCCAAATCTTAATCGTAACTGCCGGGTGCGGCTGCGCTCAGCGGTGGGGAGACCCAATCGAGGAGATCCGCCCTGGTGATGTGGTGTGGATTCCGGCCGGTGAAAAGCATTGGCATGGCGCCACGCCAACTACTGCGATGACCCACATCGCCATAGTGGAACAGCTCGATGGCAAGAGCGCCGACTGGATGGAGAAGGTGACCGAGGAAGAATATCGCGGAGCTTGATGATTGAGAGTTCAGAGACAAGAAGCAAACGCTCAACCCTCAACGCCCAACGCCGAAGTAGGACTAGGAGAGGGGTTCAGCAGAGCTTTGCTACCTTCGTTTTCTTCTGTGGCGGTTTGAAGCAGAGGAAGATCTAGGCGTTAGCACCATCAACTATGACGTGGCTGTCGGAGTAAGCGCGGCGACAGATGCTGGTGCGATATTCTATAAAGAACCAATGGAAGTATGAAGAAGCGCAAACTCGGAAAAAGTGATCTGGAAGTTTCGGCCATCGGACTGGGGTGCATGGGAATGAGCTTTTCTTACGGCCCGCCCAAAAACAAACAGGAGATGATCTCTCTTCTCGGAGCGGCTGTAGAGCGCGGTATCACATTCTTCGACACCGCCGAAGTTTATGGCCCGTTCACCAACGAAGAACTCGTGGGCGAAGCCCTCGCGCCGTTCCGAGAGCAAGTGGTGATCGCGACCAAATTCGGGTTTGATCTGAGTGGCACTGATAAGCGGCCGGGTGCTGCGGGCCTGAATAGCCAGCCGGAATACATTAAGAAAGTTGTCGAGGGCTCGCGTAAACGGCTCAGAGTCGAGACCATCGATCTGCTCTATCAACATCGCGTCGATCCCGGCGTGCCAATCGAAGAGGTAGCTGGACCGGTGAAGGAACTCATTCAACAGGGTAAGGTGAAGCATTTCGGCCTTTCCGAAGCTGGCGTACAAACGATCCGTCGCGCACATGCGGTCCAACCGCTTACCGCGCTCCAGAGCGAATATTCGCTGTGGACGAGAACTCCCGAGAAGGAAGTGATTCCGACCCTCGAGGAACTCGGAATTGGTTTTGTTCCGTACAGTCCGTTAGGCAAAGGCTTCCTTACGGGAAAGATGAACGAGAACACGACATTCGACAGTTCCGATTTCCGCAGCACCCTCCCTCGATTCACGCCGGAGGCGCTCAAGGCCAATCAGGCCCTGATCGATCTGCTCGGCAGCATTGCAGAACGGAAGAAGGCGACACCTGCGCAGATCGCGCTCGCGTGGCTGCTCGCGCAAAAGCCGTGGATCGTTCCCATCCCGGGCACGACGAAACTGAATCGGCTGGACGAGAACATCGGAGCAGTTGGAATCGAACTTACACCCGAAGATCTGCGAGAGATCGACAGCGCGGCTTCAAAGATCACGGTGCAAGGAGCTCGGTACCCGGAAAAGCTCGAGCAAATGACCGGACGCTGAGGTCCGAGGTGCGAGCCGCACGGGCAATGGACTGGCATCTAGCAGACAGGTGGCGGGCTGTAAACCTGTTGCAGAAGATGTATGAAGAGCTATCGAACTGAACGGATGGTTCTTTCTTGCAAACGCGCACCGGCCAGCATGAGTAAGCTGAGCTTCACGCTCGGAACTTGCATGATCGTAGGTTTGACGGGATGCGGCAAAAAGACCCCACCACCGCCGCCGGCACCTGAAGTATTGGTGACGGAGGTGAAGCAGCAGGACGTTCCTATATATAATGAGTACGTCGGACAACTCGATGGCTCGGTGAACGCCACGATCCAGGCGCGAGTGCAAGGTTATCTCGTATCGCAAAATTACAAAGAGGGTCAGCTCGTAAAAAAAGGCGACGTGCTGTTCCAGATTGATCGCCGCCCGTTCGAAGCGGCGCTAGCCCAGGCGAAGGCCGCTTTCCTGCAGGCAGATGCTTCCGCCAAACAAGCGGAGCTGAATGGGCAACGTGCGACCGAGTTGTTTCAACGCAAGGTGTCGAGCGAGCAGGAACGCGATAATGCCGTGCAAAGTGCCGTGGCCGCGCGTGCCCAAGCCGAAGCTCAACGCGCCGCGGTTGAACAGGCACAGCTGAATCTCGACTATACGACGATCGTCGCACCGGTTGATGGAATCGCCGGATTGACACGGGTGCAAGTTGGCGACTTGATGAGCGCGGGCACTGTTCTCACCACCGTGACAAAGGTCGATCCAATCAAAGCGTTTTTCACGGTGAGCGAGCAGCGTTATGGCGAATATGCGAAACGCTATGCCGACCCGGAGGAGCGCGCCGCTCACGAGAAGGAGCTGCGCTTCGAATTGATTCTGGTCGACGGTTCGACTTATCCGCACGAGGGCGAAATGTACGCAGCGGAGAATCAGGTGGACGTTCGAACCGGGTCGCTGCGTGTCGCCGCCTTGTTTCCTAATCCCGGGAATATCTTGCGACCGGGCGAGTTCGCGCGAATTCGCGTCCGCTCCGATGTGAAAAAGGGGGCTCTGCTCGTTCCGCAACGCGCCGTCACCGAATTGCAAGGTACCTATCAGGTGGCGGTGGTCGGGCCGGACAATAAAACGCATATCCAGTCGTTAAGAATGGGACGCCGCATCGATCACGAATGGATCGTTGAGGAAGGGTTGCGTCCGGGGGACCGCATCGTGGTTGAAGGCGTGCAGAAAGTGCGAGAGGGCGCCACGGTTGTCCCAATGCCGTGGAAATCCCCACCGTCGCCTTCGCCGGGCGCATCCAACGCCGCTCGTTAGGCTGAAGGGATGTCGAAGTTCTTCATTAACCGGCCGATCGTTGCCATCGTCATCGCAATCCTGACGACCATCATCGGCACGGTCGCGATGATCCAGCTACCGATCGCGCAATATCCCAACATCGTTCCTCCGGAGATTCAGGTGCGCGCCAATTACTTCGGGGCAGATGCGCAGACGATCGAGCAATCGGTCGCCACACCGATCGAGCAGCAGATGAGCGGCGTGGACAAGAGTAACTACATCCAGTCGGTGAACGCGAACGGGTCCATTCGGATGACGATCAATTTCGACATCGCGACCGACCCGAACGTCGATCACATCCTGACGCAAATGCGGGTAAATCAGGCGAGCTCGCAATTGCCGCAGGATGTGACCAACGCTGGCATTACCGTCCAGAAATCGACCACGGCCCCGCTGTTGTTGGTGGCGCTGAATTCGCCCAAGGGCACCTACAACAACATCTTTCTGGCCAATTACGCTAACATCAACCTGATCGACCAGATCACGCGCGTGCCGGGCATCTCGAATGTGCAGGTGTTCGGGGCGGGGCAATACGCGATGCGTTTGTGGGTTAAGCCAGACCAGCTCGCGAAGCTCAACGTTACGGTCACTGACATCATTAACGCAATCAAAGCGCAGAATACCGTGAACCCGGCGGGACAGATTGGCGGCGAACCTGCGCCCCCGGGCCAGGAGTTTACCTATACCGTTCGCTCTCCTGGACGCCTAACGAGTGCGGAGGAGTTCGGCGAAATTGTAATCCGGGCGAATCCCGACGGCTCGCTCCTGCGGCTCAAGGAAGTCGCCCGCATTGAGCTCGGCGCTCAGATATATTCCCTCGCGGGAAGGCTTGATGGCAAGCCCTCGGCCATCCTGGCCTGTTATCAGTTGCCTGGGACGAACGCGCTCAACGCGGCGAAGGGGGTCAAGGCTTTGATGGGGCGTCTCTCGCAAAACTTTCCGGCCGACATGGCCTATGCGATCTCCCTCGACACGACACGCGCCGTGACCGCCGGAATGCAGGAAATTATCTTCACGTTGCTCGAGGCCCTGGCGCTGGTCATTCTTGTGGTGTTTATCTTTCTGCAAGGCTGGCGGGCCACATTGATACCATTGTGCGCCGTGCCGGTCTCGCTCATCGGCACGTTCACGCTCTTTCCGCTGTTCGGATTCACGATCAACACGCTCGCGCTTTTTGGTCTGGTCCTCGCCATCGGCCTGGTCGTCGATGACGCAATTGTCGTCGTGGAAGCGGTCGAACACCACATTGAAGAAGGAATGCCGCCGCGCGAGGCAACGCTGCGCGCGATGGAGGAAGTCTCCGGGCCGGTAATCGGCATTGCGCTCGTGCTCTCGGCCGTGTTCGTGCCAACCGCTTTCATTCCGGGAATAACTGGACGCCTCTATCAACAGTTCGCGTTGACCATTGCGATCTCGGTGCTCCTCTCGGCCTTCAATGCATTGACGCTCAGCCCTGCGCTTTCCGCGATGTTGTTGCGCCCGCGCAAGGCCGCGCGCGGCCCGCTCGGCTGGTTTTTCGGCCGGTTCAACGAGATATTCCGCAGCACGACGGATCGCTACGTCAGCACCTCGCGATTCGTGATCGAAAAAGGCGTACGGAGCATGTTGCTGCTCGTCCTCTTCGCGATTCTGGCTGGATTATTCGGTTCACGTTTGTCAAAAAGCTTTTTGCCGGAAGAAGACCAGGGTTATCTCTACGGCTCGCTGGCGCTGCCCTACGCGGCTTCGATGGAACGCACTGGTGATGCCGCGCACAAGGTGGAGGACGCGCTGCTAAAGACACCCGGCATCGAACACGTCACGAGCGTGCTCGGATTCAATCTGCTCAGCACCGTTCAGAGCACGTTCAACGCTTTCTTTTTCGTCACGTTTACGCCGTGGGACCAGCGGACAAAGCCGGCGGAGCAGTACGCCGCGCTGAAGGCGAGCATCAACAAAACCCTTGCCGGTATTCCCGACGGAATTGGCTTTGCCTTTCCGCCACCCGCCATCCCCGGCATAGGCACCGCCGGTGGCGTCACGATGATGCTCGAGGACCGTGCCGGGCGCGACGTGCAGTTTCTGGCCGGCAATCTTGCCAAGTTTCTGGAGGCTGCGCGCAAACGTCCCGAGATTGCATCCGCCACGACGACATTTCTGCCGTTGGTGCCGCAGGTGTTCATCGACGTTGATCGCGACAAAGTCCTTAAGCAAGGGGTCGATCTCACCCAGGTCAGCCAGACCTTGCAGACATTCATGGGTGGTTACTTCGTCAATTACTTCAACCGTTTCGGCCGGCAGTGGCAGGTCTTTGTCCAGGCTGAGGGCGAATTTCGCACCAAAGCGGAAAACGTCGGTTTGTTTTATGTGCGCAACGCAAATAATGACATGGTGCCGCTGAGCACGGTTACGAGCGTGCAGGAACGCGATGGCCCGGAATTCACCATGCGCTTCAACCTTTATCGCGCAGCGCAAGTCAACGTCACGGCGGCGCCCGGTAACAGCTCGATCCAAGTGATGCGAGCGCTCGAAGATGTATTCGCTGCGACCATGCCCACCGAGATGGGTTACGACTACGCCGCGATGTCGTTCCAGGAAAAGAAAGCGACAGAAGGTGTGCCCCCCGGCGTCGTTTTTGGCATGTCGCTACTCTTCGTCTTTCTCATACTCGCTGCGCTTTATGAAAGCTGGGCGTTGCCGTTCAGTGTTTTGTTAGGCACACCGATTGCGGTCTTCGGCGCGTTCGCCGCCTTATGGGCGCGCGGCATGGAAAACAACGTTTACGCGCAGATTGGCCTTGTCATGCTCATCGGACTGGCGGCTAAGAACGCAATCCTGATCGTTGAATTTGCGAAGCTCGAATATGAACGGGGCCGACCTTTGCTCGACGCCGCACTCGAAGGCGCTCGGTTGCGTTTGCGGCCAATCATCATGACCTCCTTCGCGTTTATCCTTGGATGCATCCCGCTTTGGCGGGCTTCAGGTTCAGGCGCCGTCGCGCGACGTATCATGGGCACCACCGTGATCGGCGGAATGCTCGCTGCGACACTCATCGCCATCTTTCTAACTCCGGTGACTTACTACGTAGTTCAGCACCTGGCTGACCGAAGAGCTCCAAAGCGAGACGGCGACCTGCACAAGATTCCAGATGAACAGCTGTCCAAATCAACCCAGGATCCAATCTAAACATGACTGGTCTCGCGGAATGGGAGAACTTCTACGTGATTGTCGGATCGTCCGCCGGCGCGCTCATTGGATTGCAGTTCGTCGTCATGACTCTCGTTGCGGAAAAGGAGGTCGCCAGAAGTGCATCGCTCGGCAGCGCGTTTGCCACCCCGACCATTATTCATTTCAGCACGGTCCTACTGCTATCAGCGCTGGTTAGCGCGCCATGGCACGGCATCGGCACTATTGCAACGTTGTGGGGTCTGATTGGCCTTAGTGGACTAATCTATATCTTTAACGTCGCTTGGCGGCTGCCACGGCAGAAGGAATACAAGCCGGTGTTCGAGGACTGGGTGTTCCACGTTCTGCTTCCGTTGGCCGCCTATGTTGCACTGACTGTTTCGGCATTCACCGCTCACTCACATACTCGCGAGTCTCTCTTTGGAATTGCAGCGGCGTCGCTGCTGATGCTTTTGGTTGGCATTCATAACACCTGGGACGCCGTCGCGTATCACGTCTTTGTGAGGAACCGCTGATCTCCGCTGCCGAAGTAGCATGATCGACAATTACTGTGGAAGTCCGATGCGTCGCACGACCTCAACGAAGCGCGGATGATCGCGGAGGCTCGCGAAATCCGGATCATGCTTGACCCAGTCTCCAATTAGTCATTTACTGCATCTATCATAAGCGGCTTACGATAGTATTGGTCCCGCGAAAACTGGCTGTCTCTCACGTTCTGCTCCCATTGACGGCCTACGTCGCATTGAGATTGGACGTTGAGCGTTGAATGTTTGCTCCGTATGCATAGCAAATTGAGACGGCAAGGCGGAGCGAGCCGACTGGTCGTAATGGGTGTATCATGGGAAATGTCCGATCCACGAAACGTCGCCCACGACAAGAAAGTGAAGCAGGAGAAGGAACACCACGAGCTGGCGGCGGGTGCCGCGAGCAAAGCGAAGAAACGCAAAAGGACGGCGAAGCCGAATGACGTAGTCCCACCCACAACGGCAGCCGAGGTCCCAAAGGCGGAGCAAGCCCCTGGCGAACTGGAGAAGTCACTTACCGTCCTCTCGAAGCTGAAGGACATGGAGTTCCATTCCCGGGCCAACATCGAAACGCTGGCCCAATTGAGCCTCACGATTGAAGACGAGCTCAAGCAGAAGGAATTCTCCAACCCGGTGGGCGAGATCTATTCAGCGCAAGACGGATTCCAGACGAAACTCTTGGCCTTGATCGAGAGCTACGGAGCGAAGTGCGAGAGTTTGAAGCCGTCGAGCTGAGCGCGGCTTTGAAGCGCGCCGCGGGCGTTACATTGTGTTGTCAGTTGCGCCGACGCACGGCACCAAGTTCCGAGTGCCGCGCACACGTCACGAGATGGTCGTTCACCATGCCGGTCGCTTGCATCAACGCATAGCAGATGGTTGAGCCGACGAACTTGAATCCGCGCTGAAGGAGGTCACGGCTCAT
>JAOAPP010000728.1 GCA_025462985.1 Bryobacterales bacterium
GAAGCGAAAGAATAAGGGCATTCAGCTTGTACATTCGGATACCGCGGAGCATCATCGCGCAGCGGACCGGCGAACCGCATCCTGGGTAGAGCATGTCAACGCGAGGCGCTTCTTGATTCTCGATTTGATTCTCGGGCGCTTAGGGGAGAGGCATCCGCTTTATCCGTATATGCTTCGACACGGAGCTGCGGACCGAGACCTAAAGTGGTTTCAAGACCACCCCGGATCGGTAAGCATCCTGGGGCTGGATTACTATCTTCATTCCGAGATGGAATGGTTTTGGAATACGAGCCACGACCGGCCCGACATTCGAGCTACGAATCAATCGCCGCGAGGATTTGCGTCAGTCGCCGAGGATTATGTCGAGAGGTTCGGGCTTCCTATCATGCTGACCGAAACCAACATCCGGGGCAGTGTGTTCGAACGGTTGAGCTGGTTGAAGTTTATGGAGGAGCAGTGCGAGGAGCTTGTCTTGTCTGGACAGGATTTCCGTGGGTTTTGCTGGTATCCCTCTATCGACACAACAGATTGGGCAAACTGCTGTACTCAGTGCACGAGGGTAGTTGATCCGCAAGGGATCTGGACCTTGGATTCGTCTCGAACCACGCGTCATGATTCAGAACTTTCGGAAACCTACGGTGCGCTCGCAAGGGGCGAGATCACGTCGGCGGACATTCCGGCCCGGCCTTTCAGTCAGGAGCTCGCGAGGCGCCTGCGGGGATATTTTCCGCTCACGACTGGCTGGAACGAGAGCGTTGCCTGAGTTCCGCTAGTGCTGATGACGTGTTCTGCCTATGGCTTCCGCGCTCCAGGGAGGCTAACCTGAAAACGAAGAATTCATGAGTGAGCAGGCGCATGAGGCGTACCCCCGGCCCCAACTTAGAAGAGACACTTGGATCTGCCTTGATGGCGAATGGGATTTCGCCTTCGATGCCGAGCCGCCCTGGAGCCATCCAGAGGCGGTGCTCTGGTCCGAAAAGATCCAGGTTCCTTTCAGTCCGGAGACACCGGCGAGCGGTATCCACTGCAACGGCTTGTTCCGAACCGTCTGGTACCGCAGGAATTTCGATGCCCCGGCTCTACAGCCAGGTGAACGATTGCTCTTGCACTTCGGAGCAGTTGATTACAGCGCTGAGGTTTGGGTAAATGGGCTCAGGGTGTGCTCTCATGAGGGCGGCTACACTCCCTTTCACGTCGACATTACCGATACACTGCAAGACGGAGTGCAGGAGGTTATCGTACGCGCTGAAGATGATCCTCTCGACCTTGCGAAGCCGCGCGGGAAGCAGGATTGGAAGCTCGATCCTCACTCAATCTGGTATCCACGGACGACCGGAATCTGGCAGACCGTCTGGCTTGAGCCAGTTCCGACTGTGCGCATTGATCGGTTGAGCTGGACGTCCAATCTTCACCGATGGGAGATTGGCCTAGAGGCTCTCATAGCCGGCATTCCCAGCGAGCAGCTTCATTTGTACGTGTGCATGCGTGTGGGGGACGAGCTGCTTGCCGAGGACAACTATTCGGTAATCAGCAATGAAGTTCATCGCCAGATAGCGCTGTCAGATCCGGGTGTCGATGACTCGCGGAATGAGTTGCTGTGGAGTCCAAGCTCGCCGACGATTATCGATGTGAAACTTGAACTCCGCGACCGGCAAGGCCAGATCCTTGATTCAGTCGTGAGCTATACTGCCCTGCGCGCCATCTCCGTCCAAGGCGACCGGTTCATTTTGAATGGACGCCCACTTCCGCTTCGCCTGGTTCTCGACCAGGGTTACTGGCCAGAGAGCGGCTTGACTGCGCCGAACGATGACGCATTGCTGGGAGATGTGATCCTCGCAAAGAAGCTCGGCTTCAATGGTGTGCGAAAGCATCAGAAAATTGAACATCCGCGTTATCTCTACTGGGCGGACAACATTGGACTGCTCGTCTGGGAGGAGATGCCTAGTGCGTATCGCTATACCCGCAAATCAGTGGAGCGAGTTACCAGCGAGTGGATCCAGATCCTCAAGCGCGACATAAGCCACCCTTGCATTGTGGCCTGGGTGCCGCTCAACGAATCCTGGGGCGTGCCCGACTTGCCGGACAGCGCGGCACAGCGGAATTATGTACAGGCGCTTTATCACCTGACCAAGACGCTGGATCCGACTCGCCCGGTTATTGGAAACGATGGATGGGAAAGCGTGGCGACCGACATTCTAGGAATTCACGACTACGATGCGAAGCCGGAGCGCATAGGGAAGCGCTACGGACAGACAGATGTCGAATCGCGCCTTCTTGACCGCGAGCGGCCAGGCGGCCGTATGTTGATGATTGGGCCCAAAGGGGATGGCTCACAGCCGATTGTTCTCAGCGAATTCGGGGGGATCGCTTTGGGCGCCAACGAGGAAGAAAATGCGTGGGGATATTCGCGGTCGCTCACACCGGAAGAACTGCGCCACAGCTATTGCAAGCTTCTGGAGGTGGTGCGTTGCTTGCCTGCGCTCGCGGGCTTCTGCTATACACAGTTCGCCGACACGTATCAGGAAGCGAATGGACTGTTGTATGCGGACCGGCGTCCGAAAGTTCCTTTCGAAGCGATTGCTGCTGCAACTGCTGGTCCCGAGTACCGCTTTGATCCAGTCGAGAACTCATATTGGCGAGACCGTCTTATGGAGCGGCAGCGTTAAACCAGAATCGAGTTCACTACTTTTCCGGCGACATCCGTAAGTCGGAAATGCCGCCCCTGGAACTGGTACGTCAGTTTCAGGTGGTCGATGCCGAGGCAATGCAGGAGCGTTGCCTGCAGGTCATGAACATGCACCGGATCCTTTGTGATGTTATAGCCGTAGTCGTCCGTTTCGCCAAGCGTTATGCCTGGCTTCATGCCGCCGCCGGCCATCCACATGGTGAAGCAGCGCCCGTGATGATCGCGGCCGTAGTCGGTGGCCGTCAGCCGCCCCTGGCAATAAACTGTTCGGCCAAACTCACCGCCCCAGATCACCAGCGTGTCGTCCAGCATTCCACGCTGCTTCAGGTCCTGGATGAGTCCTGCCGAGGCTTGATCCACATCCTTGCAGCGCTTCGGAAGCTCTACGGGCAAGTTGCCGTGATGATCCCAGTCGCGATGGTAGAGCTGAATGAAGCGAACACCGCGCTCCGCGAGTCTCCGCGCAAGCAGACAGTTTGAGGCGAACGTGCCGGGCTTCTTTGCATCTTCGCCATATAAGTCGAAGGTGCTTGTTGGCTCTTTCGATAAATCTGTCAATTCCGGAACCGAGGTCTGCATGCGGTACGCCATCTCGTACTGAGCGATCCGGGCGTTTGTCTCCGGGTCGCCAAAGTCGTCGTATTCAACCTGGTTCAAGCTTCGGAGGGCGTCAAGGTAATGCCTCCGATTCTGCGGGTCGAATCCCTGGGGATCGGAAAGATAAAGCACGGGATCGCCGATCGAACGAAATTTTACACCCTGATAGCGGCTTGGGAGAAAGCCGTTGCCCCACAGCCGGTCGTAGAGCGGCTGGCCGCCACCTCCCGCTGAGGAGATCATCACTACAAAGGCCGGAAGATCTTCTGTCTCGCAGCCAATGCCGTAGGCGATCCAGGAACCCATGCTGGGGCGCCCGCCAAGCCGGAAACCCGTTTGGGCCATTGTCACCGCGGGATCATGGTTGATCTCTTCAGTGTTGACTGTCTTGATGAATGTCAACTGGTCTACGATCTTCGCCGTGTACGGAAGGAGTTCGCTCACCCATGCGCCTGAGTTTCCCCGCTGCGCGAATTGAAATTTCGACGGCACCACCGGAAAGCTCGATTGCGAGGCGGACATTCCTGTCAGCCGCTGCCCGCCGCGTATGGATTCCGGCAGATCCGTTCCCTGGAATTCTTTGAGGCGCGGCTTGTAGTCGAACAACTCCATTTGTGACGGTCCGCCGGACTGGAAAAGATAGATGACCCGTTTGGCTGTTGGAGCGAAATTCGGGAACTCTGGAAGCCCGCCGTGAGCTGCCTTTGCGGCAGTGGAGTTAGCGCGCAGGTTCGGCCCGAGAAGCCCGGCCAGCGCAGCAAGGCCTACTCCGGTCGAGTTAATCCCAAAGAAATGCCGCCTGGTCATCTTTAGCGAGCTGTGTTCACAGCAATCCATCGCTACTCCTTATTAATAGCCGCGTCCTGATTCAGCATGAGGTTTGCCACGGTCGTGAATGCAGCCAGGTCCGATGTGCTCAGCCCCGGCCGCCTCGGCGATTCTCCGGATTTCAGAAACTGCTCTGCGGCTTTTGGATCGTTGGCATAGGTTGCACGGAAATCCTCGAATGTCTTCAGCAACACGCGACGCTCGGCAGGTTTGGCAGGACGCGCAAGCAGCAGCTCATAGCCGTAGTCGATTCGCTGCTGTGGACTCGTGCCACCTTCCGTCATCATTCGCTCCGCCAGTTTGCGCGACGCTTCCAGGAATGCGACGTCGTTCATCAGATTCAAAGCCTGCAACGGCGTGTTTGTCCGGTTCTCCCTCACCGTGCAGACTTCACGGTTCGGAGAGTCAAAGTTTGCCATGAAGGGCGGAGTCACAGTGCGTTTCCAGTATGTATAGAGGCTCCGCCGATAGAGACCTTCGCCTTTGTCCTGGGTATAGCCTCCGCCGCTTGAAAGTTCCTGCCACAGACCGGGTGGCTGATACGGCTTGACAGAGGGTCCGCCGACCTTTTGGACCAGCAGGCCGGAAGCCGCTAAGGCTTGATCGCGAATCACTTCAGGCCCGAGGCGAAACCGCGGTCCGCGTGCCAGCAGCCGGTTATCGGGGTCTCTTTGCAGCAACTCTGGGGTGACCCGTGATGCTTGCCGATACGTTGCGCTCGTTACGATGAGCTTCTGCATCGCTTTCACATCCCAGCCGCTTTCGATGAACTCGACCGCCAGCCAGTCCAGCAGTTCCGGGTGTACCGGCCATTCCCCTTGCGAACCGAAGTCGTCCACGGTTTTCACGATGCCGAATCCGAAATACGACTGCCAGAAGCGATTCACTGTCACTCGGGCGGTCAGCGGATTTGAGCGATCCACGAGCCAGCGAGCCAAGCCCAAACGATTGTTCGGCCAATCGGGGCGGGGCTGCGGAAGGATCTCGGGTATTCCTGGAGTGACCTTCTCGCCTGGACCGTCGTAAGCGCCACGTTTCAGCAAGAATGTTTCGCGCGCTTTCGGATCGTCCACCATCACCATGACCGTGGGAAGCGATTCGTATAGCTTGGCCCGTTCGCTGCGCAACGAGTTTAGCTCCGCGCGCGTTTTCGTTATGTTTTTGGGCGCGGCTTCTTCCAGAAAAGCGAGTGCAATCTTCTCGGAGTCAGCGTGGCTTCGCTGCGCAGGCGGAAGCGCGGCAATTTGCCCGACAGATTCGCGGGCCGCGAGTGCTGCAGCTTCGTTCGCAGGCAAAGCTCGTTTGTAGACTCGCACGTCTGCAATTGATCCTTCAAAGCGCAATCCCCCGGCTGCGCCAATTCGGAAAGGAGTCTTTGCTGCCACATGAAAGGGCTCGTTCAACTGATCGAAGAGCACCTTCGTTTCCTGGGCCTCGCCATCCAAATAAATCCGCACTCCGGCA
Source organism: Bryobacterales bacterium (assembly GCA_025462985.1). Taxonomy (GTDB): domain Bacteria; phylum Acidobacteriota; class Terriglobia; order Bryobacterales; family Bryobacteraceae; genus Bog-105. The sequence continues at coordinate 5,576 of JAOAPP010000728.1, forward strand.
GCTTTCCGCTTTCCGTCATAGGTGAGGACCACATGCTGCCATTCGTTCAGCTTTAGGACCTTCACTGTCTCGATCCGCAGGGCCAAGTCCGTCCAGCGATGAACAATGTGCAACCGGATCTTGCCGTCAATCACGTAGACGCTGTGCCCGGTGCCTTCGAAGTAGTCCTCCGCTTGCGAGAGAATTGCCCCTTTTGGACCCTCGGGCTTGATCCAGGCGGAAAACGTAAAGGGATCCAAATAGCCGACGTTAGCGATGTCCTTATTGATTTCCAGAAATCGCTTTCCGTCGAAGTGCCATGCCGGTGAGACAGGTGCGTTCACGGGAGAAAGCGTGCTGACATCCTTTGTGCGTCCTGTTTCCAGATCGGAACGAAATGCCA
>JAOAPP010000011.1 GCA_025462985.1 Bryobacterales bacterium
AACGACGAATACATCGTAATCAAATTTGACGAGCATGGCGAGAAGAAATTCGTCAGCTCCATTGTTCTGCCGGCCTTGAAAAAGAGTGATCGGACACCGCCGGTCGAAAAGCGGCGCGCCACGCGGACGAAAGCGGTGGCCCCGGCTGCTGCGGGCGGCGGAGCGTAAAGGATTAGAAGCTTTAGATGAAAGTTGGGGTCGTTGTATTTCCGGGCAGCAACTGCGACCACGACGCGTGGTACGCCGTCTCCGAAGATCTGCATCACCAGGCCGAGTACATTTGGCATGACTCGAACAGCCTTGGCGATGTGGATGCGGTGATTCTGCCCGGAGGCTTCTCCTACGGAGATTATTTGCGCACCGGAGCCATCGCGAAGTTCTCGCCTGTGCTGAAGGCCGTGAAAGAGTTTGCGCAGGCGGGCGGGCCTGTGTTGGGAGTCTGTAACGGATTTCAGATCCTAACCGAAGCCGGGCTGCTTCCGGGCGCCCTGGTTCGCAACTCCGAGTTGAAGTTCATCTGCAAGACAGTGCCGGTGGAAGTGGCCACCTCCGATTCGCCGTTTACGCATCAGGCGCGACGCGGAGAAGTGCTTCAGTTGCCTGTGGCGCATGGCGAAGGCTGCTATGTCGCCGATGAGAAGACGCTCGATCAACTGGAAGCAGAAGATCGAGTCGTGCTTCGTTATAAGGGCCACTGCAATGGCTCGCAGCGCGACATAGCTGGCATCCTAAGTTCCGGCCGCAACGTGATGGGGATGATGCCGCACCCGGAACGCGCCGCCGACCCCCTCCTCGGACATACTGACGGCATCAAGATCCTCAATTCATTACTGACCGCTCCTTCTCTCGTTTCCACAACCACCAAGTCATGAGTCAGATCACGCCCGATGTGATCGCAGCCCATCAATTAACTCAGGGCGAATACGACAAGATCGTCAGCCTGCTTGGGCGCGAACCTTCCTTCACGGAGCTGGGGATTTTCAGCGTGATGTGGAGCGAGCATTGTTCTTACAAGAGCTCGCGCATTCACCTGAAAAAGCTTCCGACCGAGAGCAAATACGTTCTCCAGGGTCCGGGAGAGAATGCCGGCATCATCGATATCGGCGACGGCGTAGCCATCGCTTTCAAAATCGAATCGCACAATCACCCGAGTTTCATTGAACCGTTCCAAGGGGCGGCTACGGGCGTCGGCGGCATTCTGCGTGACATTTTCACCATGGGCGCGCGCCCGATTGCCGTGATGGATTCCATTCGTTTCGGCAATCTGGAAGACGAAAAGACCGGAGCTCGCAATCGCCGCATCCTCGAAGGCGTAGTTTCGGGCATCGCGCATTACGGCAACTGCTTCGGCGTGCCGACCGTCGGCGGGGAGTGCGTCTTTGAATCGAGCTATGACGGCAACCCGCTGGTCAATGTTTTCGCGCTGGGCGTGTTCCGGCACGACGAGATTTTCTATGGGACCGCAAGCGGCGTCGGAAACCCGGTGATCTATGTCGGCGCGAAGACCGGACGCGATGGCATTCACGGGGCGTCGATGGCTTCGGCGGAGTTCACCGAAGAATCGAAGCAGAAGCGGCCGAATGTTCAGGTGGGCGATCCGTTTCTCGAAAAGCTGCTGCTCGAAGCTTGTCTGGAAGCCATGAAGACGGGCGCGATCGTCGGCATCCAGGACATGGGCGCTGCGGGACTAACCTCTTCGACCTGCGAGATGGCCAGCCGCGCGGGAACTGGTATCGAGATCGACCTGCAGTACGTTCCGCAGCGCGAGCCAGGGATGACGCCGTACGAGATGCTGCTTTCCGAGTCCCAGGAGCGGATGCTGCTGGTGGCAGAGCGTGGCCGGGAGGGCGAAATCTTCGACGTCTTCAAGAAGTGGGGACTGGACGCGGCGACCATCGGCGTAGTCACGGACGACGGTCTGTTCCGGGTGAAGGACCACGGGAAGGTGTACGCCGAGATTCCGAACCGGGCGCTCGCCGATGAGGCGCCTAAGTACGACCGGCCGCATACGACACCGCTGCGGGTTGCGCCGCTCGATGGGCCAGAGTTCAAGAGCCGCGATCTGACAGCGGATCTTAAGTCGCTGATCGAGTCCGGCGATATCTGTTCGAAGCGCTGGATTTGGGAGCAGTATGACCATCAGGTCCGGACTAACACGATCGCCGGACCAGGCGCGGAGGCTGCGGTTGTCCGGATCAAGGGAACGAATACCTCCGTTGCGATGTCACTGGACGGGAACGGGCGCTATTGCGCGCTGGATCCCCGAGAAGGAACAAAGCTGATTGTGGCCGAATGCTGCCGCAATCTTTCGACGGTTGGCGCGCTGCCGGTGGCGACGACGAACAACCTGAACTTCGGGAACCCTGAGAAGCCGGAGATTATGGCGCAGATCGTCGAGTCCGTTGAAGGCCTCGCCGAAGCGTGCCGCTTCTTTGAAGTGCCGGTGACCGGTGGAAACGTGAGTTTATACAACGAGACTCTGGGAACACCGATTTTTCCGACTCCGGTCGTCGGTATTGTTGGGACCTTACCGACGACCGTTCCGCCGCCGATACATTTCCAGCATCCGGGCCGGAGTGTGATTCTGCTGGGTGGCCTTCGGAGCGCCACGGAACAGGAGTTCGGCGGGACTCAGTACGCGAAAGTTGTCCTCGATACGTTTTGGGGCAAGCCGCCGACGCTGGACATGGAGTATGAGCGCCGAGTACAGCAGACTGTCCGGGAACTGGTTCGAGAGAAGGCGGTTGAATCCGCGCATGATCTAAGCGAAGGCGGGCTTGCGGTCGCTCTCGCGGAGTGTTCCTTCGGTAAGGCACAAGTGGGCGCGGAGATCGATCTCGACTCGGATTTGCGGCCTGAATTGCTGCTTTTTCATGAAGCGCCGTCGCGGATTCTAGTGAGCACGGCGGATCCGGAGCGAGTCATTGCAGCGGCGCGAAAGAACGGTGTCGAAAGTGTGACAATTGGCGTTACACTTGAGTCAGGCGTTGTCATTCGCAATCAGAAAGCAGTCCTGGTCGACTGCCGGATCGATGAGCTAGGGAAGCTGTGGGACACAGGTCTAGTGAATCTCTTGCACGATCCAGTGTCCGTTTAGAACTTCCGCCTCCCCCCAGGAGATCTCGACTACTTTGAACCAAGCTGATTCGTGTGAATCCGTTCACGAAGATCCGTTCGATAAGCTGCACGAAGAGTGCGGCGTGTTCGCGATTTTCGGGCACCCTGAAGCTGCCAATCTTGCGTATCTCGGACTGCACGCGCTCCAGCATCGCGGGCAGGAAAGCGCGGGCATTGCAACAAGCGATGGGCGGCTGATTCATCACGTCCGCCGAATGGGGCATGTTGCGGATATATTCACGCCGAATGTCCTGAACGAGCTGCCGGGTGAGCTGGCGATCGGGCATACCCGCTACTCAACGGCCGGCGACACGTCTATCCGGAACGCGCAGCCGCTTTCGGTTGCCTGCAACAAAGGGTCGGTTGCGGTCGCTCATAACGGCAACCTGACAAACGCGATCGAGCTGAGGCGTGACCTCGAAGACGATGGCTCCATTTTCCAGTCGACCAGCGATACCGAAGTCATTTTGCACTTGGTGGCGCGGTCGCGGGAACGTACGCTCGCCGGCGCGCTCCGGGATGCATTATTGCAAATCGAAGGCGCGTTCTCGCTGGTTTTTCTGGCCGAAGACAGGGTGATTGTGGCGCGAGATCCCTACGGGTTCCGGCCTCTTGCGATGGGCCGTCTGGAACTGCCGGATGGCAGCGTTGCCACAGTGTTTGCTTCCGAGACGTGTGCCTTCGACCTGATCAACGCTACGTACATCGGCGACGTGGAACCCGGTGAAATGGTGATTGTCGGCCCCGAAGGCACGACCCGCGAGTACTACACGCCTCCGGCAAGTCCGTCGCATTGTGCGTTCGAGCACGTGTACTTTTCGCGGCCGGATTCGGTTGTCTTTGGCAAGCCAGTCGCTCAGACTCGTGAACAGATGGGTCGCCTGCTGGCTCGGGAACACCCGGTCGAGGCGGATATCGTTGTTCCGGTTCCTGACTCGGGCGTGACGGCAGCGCTGGGATATGCGGCTGAGTCGGGCATTCCATACCGCCAGGCTCTCATCCGCAATCACTACGTGGGACGGACTTTCATCGAACCCTCGCAGGCAATTCGGGATTTCGGCGTCAAGCTGAAGCTCAATCCGGTGCGGCACCTGCTGGAAGGCAAGCGCGTGGTGCTGGTGGACGATTCGATCGTGCGGGGAACAACCAGCCGCAAGATCGTTCGGATGGTGCGAAGCGCCGGAGCGCGCGAAGTGCATCTTCGCATCTCTTGTCCTCCTACCATCTCGCCGTGCTATTACGGCGTGGACACACCTTCGGAACGCGATCTGATTGCGGCAAATTCCACCCTTGAAGAGATCAGGAACTACGTGGAAGCCGATTCGATCGGCTATCTTTCGCTCGACCAGTTGCAGAAGGCTCTGCAGGATCAGAAGGGCGAGTTCTGCTACTCCTGCTACACCGGCAAATATCCAACGCTCGTGCAGATCGGCGAAGTCGTCCTGGCCAAAACCGGCTGCTGTTAGGGCTTTCTCTCTGCTAAGCGACCGGCTGCGGCTCAGGTTGTCTTGCTTCCAGTTCGTTCAAAATCTGCTCGCGGAGTTGGTCTGTCACTGGGCCGCGCGCTTTGATATTTAGCTCGGATGTAGGTATAGGCTTGAGGATCCGTAGTGTCACATGACCCGGCTTCACGATGCCTCCGCCAAATGGCAACACCTCACGTGTGCCGATCAGCACAACCGGGATAAGCGGCACTCCGGCGCGAATCGCAATATAGGCGCCGCCTTCTTTGAACGGACGAAGGTTGCCGTCGTGTGATCTCCCGCCTTCAGGGAATATCAACAGCGAGATCTTCTTCTTCTGGATTACTTCAGCCGCTGTCTGCATGGTTTTGACGGAGGCGCGGGGATCCTCTCGCGTAACCGGGATGTGACCGGCTCGCCCGAGGTGGGTTCCGATCAGTGGAATCTTGAAAAGACCCCTTTTCGCCAGAAATCGGAACTGCACCGGAATGTGCGCGAGGATGACCGGCGTGTCCATGTAGCTCATATGATTCGCGATGAAGATGTAGCTGCCATTAGGATCAATGTGCTCGACGCCTTCGACGCGCACCTTCACACCGCTGACCCAGAGCAAAACTCTGGCCCACGCGCGTGCCAGCGCAGCCTGCGCTCTTCCGGTTTCGTCGAAAAAGGACACGCAAAGACTGAGTGTCCCGAAGAAAAGTACCGACAGGATGACAGCCGGATCGGCGATAAGCAGGCCACGCAGGCTTTTCATCACAGACTCATTTTACGAAATTGACCGGGTTTCACGGCTGCGGCAGCACGATGACCTCCACCGCGCTGGCGGCTTTGCTGTCTCGATAAAGGCGCTCTGTGGCCGGTTTGAAGTCGTCGACAGTCGCGTGCGGGATGTCGACGAACGTCTGCGGGTTCCGATCTGTCAGCGGGAACCAGGAACTCTGCACCTGAATCATGATGCGATGACCCTTGCGGAAGGTGTGATCGAGGTCGGGCATCTCGAAATCGATGTCGGTGACCTTGCCGGGCGTGAGCGGTTCCGGTTTCGACCCGCCATTGCGGAACTTGGCGCGCATTGGTTCGCCTCGAACAAGTTGCTGATAGCCGCCCATATGCAGCGGTGGCGCACCCAGAATACGCTTGTTGCTTGTGGTGACCTCCGGTGCATCCGGGAAATCGTTCGGGTACACGTCGATCAGTTTTACAACGAAGTCCGAATCGGTGCCGGTAGAGGACACCTTGAGTTTCGGGGAAATCGGGCCGGCGATGGTGAGGTCTTCTGTCAGCGGCTCAGTTTGATAAGTGAGGACATCCGGACGGCGTGAAAACTCACGCTGGTCTTCTACCATGTAGCGTTGCGGAACGGTGTCGGTGGTATAGGGCACGAAAGGCACCGGATGATTGGGATCGCTGACGTACTCGTCATAAGCAGACGTCTGGTCAGCCGGAGGAGGGTCGAACGAAAGTTTTCCGTTCGCCTGGAAGTAGAGCTTTTTCGGTGCTGCTCCTTTGGGCGGCCACTCATCGTACTTGCGCCACACGTTCGTTCCAGTCTCGAACATGTAGGCTTCCGGCGGGGCCTGGCCTTTGCCCTTCAGGTAGAGTTCGAAGAAAGGAAGCTGGATCTCTTTGCGGAAGAACTCGCTCGTCTTCGCATTGAATTGAACATCGCCCAAGTGGTCGCCCTGGGAGCGGGCCCATCCGCCATGGACCCAGGGGCCTTCGACGATGGTATTGGGTGTGCCCGGGTTGTCCTTCTCGATGGCCCGGTAGGTGCGCCAGGGGCCCGATAGATCTTCGGCGTCGTACCAGCCGCCCACCGTCATAACGGCGCAGTGGACGTTGTGCATGTGCCGGGAGAGATCGCGCGCCTCCCAGTACTTGTCGTACGTGTTGTGGTTCATCTGGTCGGTGAAAAGGAAGTTCTGCCCTTTCAGGTAGACCTTGTCGAGGTTGGCAATGGAGCCGGCGTTCAAATAGAACGAGTAGCCGTCCGGAGTTCCCATCTCGAAAGGCACTTCCACCTTGGGCGGCGGCGCGGGCTCTGCAAACGGTTTGAAGAACGTGTAAAAGCCGAAGTTCGCAGCGAGCATGAAGGCTCCGCCGTGATAGGCGTCATCGCCGCGGAAGAGATCGGTCATGGGCGCTTGAGGGCTCGCGGCCTTGATTGCCGGATGCGAGTCGATGATGCTGGCCGACGTGTAAAAGCCGGGGTACGAAATACCCCAGATGCCGACCTTGCCGTTGTTTCCGGGCACATGCTTCAGCAGGAACTCGATCGTGTCGTAGGTGTCTGAGGCATCGTCAACGTCCTGCGGACCGGACTTGTGGTCGATGTGCGGATGCATCTCGACAAACGTGCCGCCCGATTCGTAGCGGCCCCGAACGTCCTGGTAGACGAAAATGTAGCCGGCTTTTTCGAATTCCTCGCTGGGTCCGAGCTCTTTCTTGTACTGGTCCTCGCCGTACGGCGCGACCGAATACGGCGTGCGGTCCATCAGAAACGGCCAGGTTTGCGACTGATCTTTCGGCACGTAGACGCTGGTAAAGAGCTTGACGCCGTCGCGCATCGGAATTCTAAATTCGTACTTGGTGTAGTGCGCTTTGACGTAGTCCTCTGGGGGAGGAGCGGGCGCGGCCGGTTTGTCCTGGGCATGCGAACGGAGCGCGCTGGAAACTAGTAGAAAAAATGTTGCGGTGAGTGAGCGGACAAACTTGGTGTGGGAACAACTCATCTTTTTTTCACGGTAGCAGGAGCGTTCTTCTTACCTCTCCAACGAGGTACAGCGAGCCGGTGAAGAATACGATTGCTTCAGGGGGAGCCGTTTCCGCTAATTCGATTGCATTAGAGGATGTAGGCGCGATGCTGCAATGCGGATGGTCGGTGACGGCAGCTAGGACTTCCGGGCGGAGAGCGCGCGGAAAGTCTGGTGCAGTGAGGATCAGGTGGTCGGCCAGCGGGAAGAGGCGCGTGGTGACTTCTTCCAGCGCCTTGTCGCGCATAGCGCCGTAGACGATCCATACCGGCCGGCCCGCGCAGAATTCAGCGATGTAAGCGGCGAGTGCTTCTGCGCCCGCTGGATTGTGTGCGCCGTCCAGAACGAAGTCGGGTCGATTGCGAATCCATTCAAGACGGCCGGGCCAGACGGTTTCGCTCAAACCCCGGCGTATGGCGTCTGGCGTGAGTCCGAGCAGGCGGCAGGCTTCAATGGCGGTGACTGCATTCGTGACCTGATGTCTTCCGGCGAGCGGGCAATAGTATTCGACTCCATCCAACTGGAAACCGGAGCCCCGGGCAGCGGCGGCGACGCTCGTCAACGCCGAATCGGCGACGCGTTTCACCGGGCAGCCGAGCTCCTGGGCCCGAGTGAGGATAACGGTCTCAGCCTGCGGCAATTGAGGCGCAAGCACCAGAGGCACGGCCGGTTTCAAGATGCCTGCCTTTTCGGACGCGATGGACTCGATGGTGTTGCCGAGGAACGCCTCGTGGTCGAAGGCGACCGGCGTGATGACGGTCAGTTCCGGAGCAATGACATTGGTGGCATCGAGACGGCCGCCCAACCCGACCTCGATGACGGAGATGTCGCAGCGGTCGCGGAAGTAGAGGAACGCCATCGCGGTGACGGTTTCGAAGTAGGAGGGGTGAGTGTCGATGCGCTCTTCCGCGACCAGACGCTCGGCTGCGTCATGGACGGCGTTGAAGGCCGCGGTGAAGTCTTCGGTCGAGATCGGGCTGCCGTCAACCTGGATTCTTTCGGTCGGCTCGATCAGATGGGGCGAGATGAAGAGGCCGGTCCGGTGCCCTGCACAACGCAAGGCGGCCGCGATCATGGCACTGGTGGAGCCCTTGCCATTTGTGCCGGCGATGTGGACAAAGCGCTGCCCGCGCTCCGGGTTGCCGAGTGCCGCGAGCAGGATCTGCATTCGTTCGAGGCCGAACCTGGCTCCGACTTTCAACTCGTTGCCGAGCGCGTAGAGATAACGGACGGAATCGGGATAACTCACGGCTCAGTGCGCGGACCCGGTCCGCAGCATCGGCTGGATGAACTTCAGAACATCGCGTGCGACGATCTTATTGCCCTCGCCATTGGGATGGATGCCGTCGGGCTGCATCATGTCCGCATGCTGGTAGACATTGACCAGCAGAAACGGGAACAAGCGGAGCTTGTACTTTTTGGCGAGCTCCGGGAACATTGCAGTGAAAGGCTTGATGTAGTCGGACCCGTAGTTGGGAGGCAGCGTGATGCCGAGGAGTACTGTCGGGATTTTCGCCGCCTGAAGCCGGGTAATCATCTGCTCGAGGTTGTCTTTGGTGGCATTCACGGGGATTCCGCGCAGGCCGTCGTTGCCGCCGAATTCGAGTAGGACGAGCGCCGGGTGCGCCGCAATGACGTTGTCGATCCGGGCAAGACCGTCAGTTGTCGTGTCGCCGCTCACGCCCTGGTTCTCGACGCGGTACTTGTAGCCGTCTGCGTCCAGCAGCTCCTGCAGGTAATCGGGGTAGGTATCTTGCACTACTCCCGCTGTGAGGCTGTCGCCGAAAGCGACGATCACGGGGCGGCTATCTTGCAAATTGGCGGCAGGCGTCGTGGATGCGCTGGAACTTCCGGCAGGCGCCACACGTTGTTTTTCAGTAGGAGCCGATGATTCTTTTTGCGCATCCGAGCCGCAGCCCGACAAAATGAGGCCGAGAGCCCCAATCATTGCGAAAATAACACTGAAGCTCCTGTCCGCCACAATCCTAGATTGACATGCATTCCGACCACGACGTTATTGAAGTACTAGATGTGTCTAAAGTCATTGAGAATCCGCCGAATCGGGTGGAGATTCTGAGGAATGTGAGCTTCACAGTGCCCCGCGGACAGTTCGCTGCGGTGATGGGCGCGTCCGGAAGCGGTAAGAGTACGCTGCTTGGCCTGATGGCCGCCTTGGACTCGGTTTCATCAGGCAAGATTCTGCTCGACGGTGTCGATATCACGCGGATGAAAGAGGATCAGCTGGCGCGGCTGCGAGGCCGGAAGATCGGGTTTGTCTTTCAGTCGTACCAACTCGTACCGACGCTGACGGCGGAAGAGAACGTCCTGCTGCCGGCGGAGTTGAGCGGGTATCCGGGCGATTTGCGGCGACGGTCGAAGGATTTGCTGGAGCGTGTGGGTCTGTCCAATCGCGCGCATCACTATCCGGTGCAACTCTCGGGCGGGGAACAGCAACGTGTGGCGCTGGCCCGTGCCTTTATCACCGAACCACCGATTCTGATGGCGGATGAGCCGACAGGCAACCTGGACAGCGCGAACGGCCAGCACGTGCTGGATCTTCTGCTCGCTCTGAACCGGGAACAGCAGACCACGATGGTGCTTGTGACGCATGACCGGAAGCTGGCCGAATACGCGGACCGGGTGATTACGTTGCGCGACGGACGAGTGTATAGCGATGAGCTGGCCGGCCGGGAAGTGGAAGTCTAGCGTGTTTTTTCGTACTGCCTCGAAGATTGCGTATCGCGAGCTGCGTGCGTCACCTGCCAAGTTTCTGTTCGTTGTTCTGGCGGTGGCAATCGGAGTGGCGGCGCTCAGCGGAGTCAAGGGGTTCGGCTACGCCTTTAAAGGAATGCTGCTGAAGAACGCCAAGCAGTTGACTGCGGCGGATGTGCAGGCGCAGATCTGGGCGCTTCCCACGCCGGAGCAGTTGAGAGACGTGGAAAGCCTTGGCCGCGCGGACGGTGAGATGACGCGAGTGACCGAGACGGTCTCGATGGCTGCATCGGCAAAGCAAAAGGTCCCGCAGATGGTGTCGGTGAAAGCTGTGGATCCGGCTGCCTACCCGTTCTACGGGCGGCTCACGACAGACCCGGCGGGGTCGCTGGCCTCACTGCTGTGCGATGACTCTTCGGTCGTGGTGACTCCAGAACTTTTGCTGCGGCTTCGGGTGAAAAGAGGGGACGTGATCCGCCTTGGCGGCAAGGAGTTTCGGGTGGTCGGAACCCTAATGACGGAGCCGGACCGGCTGGCTTCCGGCTTTGGTCCCGGGATGCGGGTTCTGATGACCCGGGCGGGGCTGGAGCGCACCGGGCTGATGCAGTTTGGAAGCCGGGCGGCACAGCGGTTTCTGTTCAAGCTGAAGCCGGGCGTGGATTTGGATCGCATGCGGGCCGAGTTGAGTGGGACGCTTCCGCATGTCCATATCAGCGATTATCGTGATGGCAGCCCGGCGGTTGGCAAAGCCATCGACAACACCACGACATTCCTGAGTTTGATCAGTCTGATTGCGCTGATTGTGGGTTCGCTGGGTGTGGCGATGGCGATGTACTCGCATCTGCAGCAGCGGATGGACACCATCGGTGTGATGAAGGCGATTGGGGCGCGCGGGAGTCAGGTGACGCAGATTTACCTGATCCAGACGCTCTGGCTTGGGATCGTCGGCGCGGTAATTGGAGTGGCGATCGGGGCCGCGGTGCAGCGGTCGTTCCCATGGCTGATTCATCAGGTATTTGTGCAGCTGCCACCAATTCCGTGGGACTGGTCATTCAGCCTGCAAGGCATGTGCCTCGGAATCATGGCGACGCTGCTGTTTACGGTGCCGCCACTGCTGGCGCTGCGTAATGTCCGTCCAAGCCTTGTGTTCCGGCGCAACATGTCGGATGCGGCAATTGAGAGCCGCAGGCACTGGCGCGAGAGAGTGCCGAGTGTATTAGGCGCGATTCTTAACCAGGCCGGCTTTGCCGGAATAGCCGTGAGGCTGAGCGATTCGAGGAAGAGAGGCCTGTATATCATTGCCGGGCTGGCGGCAAGTCACGTGATTCTCACCGCGGTGGCGGCGCTGCT